>NZ_CAMXWW010000003.1:0-244129 GCF_947252745.1 uncultured Lawsonella sp.
GAGGCAACGGATTCAAAACCCGTCCAGTGTGGGTTCGAGTCCCACCGAGGGCACTCTCGCAAATCCCTGGTAGATAGCCTGAAACGCTTTTCTACCGGGGATTTTGTCAATTCATTGCCACTCACGCTGCGGAATTTGCTAAGGGTGCCATATACATCAAACACCACCCCTCAAGGTCATAGAGCGAAAGAATCGCAAACAAAGAGTTCACCCTAGCGAGGAATCCTGACACACTTGCATGGCCTTTATTCCCTGCTGCATGAGGTGGGCTTATCCGCACCAAACAGTGCAGCCTGGTCATTCTTCTAACCAGTTGTCTGAGCCAGCCGCTGCTTAATATTGACCCCCTGGTTTATTTTTGCGTCAGCCAAAACGGCATCTGGGATAGAAACGATCACGGCGAGTTTCGTCAAATGGAGCTCTCTAGCCTCGAAAGCATGCGGGCAACATCATTCGGCGTCACATCATCCGTCATAATTTCTTCTCCTCAACAAAACCCCACATCACATGCACCGTGGGTAAAGTGCCCAACCACAACAACCCTCGGCTGGAAAGGGTGCCCAATACACCACACCGCCCGGCGCAGTGACGCGTCTACGGGCGGTGGGTAGAGAAAAACCCCGCGCCCAACAGGGATGGCGGGGTTATAGGTATTTAGCTAATAAAATGCTACTCGTTTAGTTCTTCAGAGGAGTAGATGCCATTGATGCGCTTACGCAGGAACATAGGGTCTACCGAGTTCTGCACCATGTAAACATCGTGAGAGAGTGTCGGTGAGATACTCGAAGATTTGGTTAGCCCACCAGTGGAAATCCCCTAGGAACGACACCGGGCAGACGTCCACTCCGTGCTCTCCATATGATGTCCCATAGGTAATAAACGACTCCATGTAAGTGCCGTCATCGCTGTGGAGAGTCAGCTCCCACGCATCTTCATGTCTTGGCTCAATCTCCAGCTCGGCATTTAACTTCTCGACAAGGACATCGCGGACGTCCTCCATCGTTCCGCTAGCGACGAAACAACCGAAGCTACTGCTGTTGTAGTTCATTCTCACCACCTCCTTGTGCTGCCATGTTAGTAGAAAATGCCGCATCGAAAGGTGCTATCGCCCTTCAGTCTGCTCTACACAAAAAGCTCGTTGAAGAGGCCGTATAAACAACCTTCCGCAAAATCTGTAGTGGAGTGAAGAAGGCAATAGTCTTAAACGGGAATGTCGTTTCTGCTACTTCTACTTCTTGTTCATGACCTGCAGGGGGTCATTGGCCACTGCCGTAATGGCGACTGCTGCTGCCGCCTGCTGTTGAACCCTGCCACGAGCTGCCGTGACACGGATATCCAGACCTTTGGCATTCTGCCGGGCAATGGACGCAACGAGGCTGAGCGTTTCGGGAGAATCAGTGAAGGCCTGGCCACCAAGCACCAAACGCGTCGGGTTAAGAAGGCTCACCAGGGAGGAGATAGCTTCACCAAGCACAACGGCACGCTCTCGCAGGATGGTCTTTGCGCCGCTATTGCCGTCTTCCGCCAGTGCTACTAACTCAGCAACAGTCTCGACGGAAAGACCAGCAGCTTGGGCTGCCGATACAACTGCGGAGTCCCTCACAGCACTGCCAACCATACCTTCACCCTGCGGGTCGAGCAACGTGGTGGGGCCAGCAACCAGGTGTCCGAAGGTGCCCGAAGCAGCCGCACTGTGGTGCACATGGCCGTTATAGACCTGGCCGATACCGAGGGTCTCACGGGCATACACATAGAGGGTGGAAGTGGCCACATCATCGGCAGAGGTGTTCCACAACTCGGCGGCACTCATTGCTTCAACGTGTGGAGCCAACGAGACAGGGAGACCAAGTCCTGCAGCGAAGTGTTGTCCTACTGCAACGTCATTCCAGCCTGCAGCACTATCGGTAACGATGCCCTCCGCGGTGACGGATGCCTCAACGGCCACACCAGCCCACAGTACCGTTCGCTGGTCGCGGTATCCCAAGATATAAAGTGCAGCTTCTTCCAGCGCCGCTAGCAGTGCACCGGGGGCAGTAGCCGTCACCAGCCCCTGCCGCAAATGCTTACCACCGAGAATTTTGCCGCGCAGGTCATGAAGTGTGACGGAAGCCGTCCAGCGGCCAATGTAGATACCCAGAACAGCGTACTTATCAGTGCGAACAGTGACAGGTAGCGCGGGACGACCAATGGCGCCGAGTTCGGTCAAATCCTCGCGTTCTTCCAACAGCTCAGCTTCCAACAGCGAGGTGACATTGCGGTTGACGGTTGCGCGGCTCACACCCGTGAGTTCTGCTGCGCGATCCCGCTGCAGCGGCTCCTCAGTATGGGCGAGGTGGAAAATACGGGCGGCAGTGCTCTCCCCAAGGTGAAGTTGTGGGGCCACCACATAGCCGGCACCAGTACTCACCCAGGGCTGCGGAACGATTGAGGTGCTGCCTGGTCGAACCGCGCGGCTAACCGGCGTAGTAGAGGCCGGGGTTGTAGAAGCCGGAGTATGGGTAGCAGAGGAATAAGTACGGGGAGTGGTGATGGTGGCGTAAGACATGGTGTAAGGCTTTCGTGTATAAGTCTGCAACGGAGCAGTTCTACAGGGGATCAGTGTTCGCTAAGGAAACACGGAAGAAAATGGCTACCGGTGTGTGCGGATGCTAAGGAGCAGAGCTCAGAAACTTAGAAACTTAGCGGCAACACATTCGAGACTGGCAGCCAGCCATACACGTACACATGCCACAGAGCACCTTGTCGGCGGTGCGTGCGGGGGTGGCATCTGCGGCGATCATGCTCTCAGCCTAACAAGAGGATGTGGTGCGTGTCACGCACTTTACCTACGGCCGTGGGATAAAACCACCTTCTCGACACCGCAAAGAAAACTCTGACCTGCAGGTTCTCTGAGAGCGAGAGAGACTCTCATACTGTGCTCAGTTCTCCCCCACCCCGTAAGACGCTGGTGTGATGAGGCATGTCGCAACTCCTCTTGCGATAAATGCAGTGCTGCCACCTTCACCAATAACGATGAGGTGGCAGTACAACACAACTTTGCAGGCATACACCGCTTAGAGAGTAGCTAGGCCCAAGTGCACAGGCCCATCTCGGCCGCGCTCACAAGCAGCGGATGCTTAGGCATAACACGCACCGTCACACCCATGCTTCCAGGATTGACCATTGGAATCTCCGCGTGAAAATCCCCATCGGCGGCCAGCTTCATAGTCACCATGCGGACATCATGCAGTTCGTTGTTAGTATCGACAGCGCCGCAAACGGCCTGCACACACACATCCTCGGATGAAAGGTCTCCTAGTTTGACTGAGCACGCCATCGAGAGGCTGTTTCCAGCTGTCACAGACTGACACAGAGCGATGTCCTTCTCTGCCGCCAGCGCATCCTGATCATTGCACGACAGTGCGGTCACCGCTACCTTATCCCACTCGGCACGCAGCTTCTGCTGCCACCGCACGAAGTGTGCAGAGGCCTGCGGGTCATCTGTCATCTGCAGGTAAGTACCCTGAGCCGGACGATAGTAGTCCGTCACATAGTCTCGTACCATGCGAGTAGCGGACACCTTCGGTGCCAGCACAGAGAGGGATTTACGCATCCGCTCCACCCAGCCGACAGGGAGGCCATCGTCGTTGCGATCATAGAACAACGGGGCCGCCTGGCGTTCCAGCAAGTCGTAGAGAGCAAGAGACTCAAGACGGTCCCGGGTGGGAGCGTCAGTGTTCTCTACGGAGGGGATGGTCCAGCCCAGCTCATCGTCAGCCATCTCGTCCCACCAACCGTCAGAAACAGAAAGCGTAAGACAGCCGTTCATAACAGCCTTCATCCCGGAGGTGCCAGAGGCTTCCTGTGGCCGAATTGGGTTATTAAGCCAGATGTCGCAGCCAGCCACCATCGTCTGCGCAAGACCGATATCATAGTCAGGCAGGAAGACGATACGATCACGGACACCTGCTTGGTCCGCGAACTGCACCAGCTGCTGGAGGAGGTACTTGCCGTCACCATCCGCAGGGTGAGCCTTACCAGCGATAATGAACTGAACCGGGCGTTCCTCGTTGGTGAGGATCTCGCGCAGACGGTCGGCGTCCTGCAGCATCAGCGTCAACCGCTTGTAGGTGGAGACGCGGCGAGCGAAACCAACAGTAAGGATGCTGGGGTCAAGGATGTCATCGGTCCACCCCAGCTCGGCTTCGGAAGCACCACGGTCAAGCCAGGACTGACGAACAGCCTCACGCGCTGTCTGCACCAGGCGGGCACGCTGGACATTTCGGCTCTTCCACAGTTCCTCATCTGAAATCCGGTCAATATGATCCCAGGAATCTGCGGTGGCGAGGTTTCCTTCCCCCACAATGCGTTTCACAATAGGGCGCATGGTTTGGGAGATCCAGGTGGGCATATGCACACCGTTGGTAACGGAACCGATGGGGGACTCCTCATCCGAGAAACCCGGGTAAAGAGACGAGAACATCGAACGTGAGACCACACCGTGCAACTTGGCGACACCATTGGACCGCTGTGCCAGACGCAAACCCATATGCGCCATATTGAAGCGACCGGGGTCACCTTCCGCACCGAGGGCTAGGACTCGTTCAACCGGCACACCTGGCACCAACTTTGAGGCACCATCCTCGTCAGGGTTCAAGTAGCGCCGCACCATTGACATATCGAAGCGGTCGATACCGGCAGGGACGGGGGTATGGGTAGTGAAGATGCTGCTCGCGCGCACCTCTGCAAGAGCCTCATCGAAGCTGAGGCCATTGTCCATGCGCTCACGAATACGTTCGATCCCCAGGAATCCCGCGTGGCCTTCGTTCAGGTGAGCAACCTGTGGGCGTGCCAAGCCGGCATTATCACAGTAGGTGCACACGGCGCGGACGCCGCCAATACCCAGGACGATCTCCTGACGGATGCGGTGTTCTTCGTCGCCACCGTACAGACGGTCCGTGAGCTCGCGGAGGTCCTCGGCGTTCTCAGGAAGGTTCGTATCCAACAGGAGAAGTGTGACGCGTCCCACCTGTGCAGTCCACATGGCGATGCTGAGGAATCGTTTGCCGGGAAAACGCACAGACACTTTGAGCTGCTTGCCATCTGCGTCGCGAACAGGCTTGATGGGAAGGTTGGCGGCGTCGTGGTCTGTATAGTTTTCGACCTGCAGACCCTCGCGGGAGAGAGTCTGAGTGAAGTAGCCATTACGGTAGAGCAGGCCTACACCAATGAGCGGGACACCAAGGTCAGAGGCGGACTTCAGATGGTCACCGGCGAGCACACCCAGGCCACCAGAGTAGATGGGGAGGCAGGGGGTAATGCCGAATTCCATGGAGAAGTAAGCGGTGAGAGGATCGCGGCTGGCACGGCCAGTCGCATCCGGGTCATGTGTCTCTTGGAACCATGAATCGGCGGCCATGTAGGCTTCCAAGTTGCGGCATTCGCGCTCGTAGTCATCGCGGAAACGATCATTTGCGAGAAGTTCTTCCCAACGGGTGGAGGGGGTCTCGCGAATCACCTGTAGTGGATCTCCACAGGCATCCCACCTAGTGGGGTCGATGGTGCGGAAGAGTTGGCGGGTTTCGCTGCGCCATACCCAACGAAGGTTGTAGGCAAGCTCAAAAAGAGACTGCAATTCGTCGGGCAGGACTGGGGTTACTTTGACAATTCCAGATGCTCTCACCTGGTAAAGGGTATGGGCATAGGGCCCAATTGTCCATTCATCATGCCCGATAAAAAAGTGAATCTTGTCCAAACAGTTGGGGCACATAGTAAAGGGCCCCATACGGGGGCCCTTTACGCCACGTTGTGTAGCACTAATTTTAGCGGTCTTCTTCGCCTAGGCGGTGCACGTGCACCATGTTAGTGGAGCCAGAGTGTCCCGGAGGGGCACCGGCCACGATAACCACCTGATCGCCGTACTCGTAACCCGGCATGTCCAGCAGTTTACGGTCGGCTACACGCACCATGCTGTCGGTATCGGAGAGGGTCTCGACACGGAAGGAATCCGCGCCCCACGCAAGCGCTAGCTGGTTCTTCACCGCCTCGGAGTTAGTGAAGGCAATCAGAGGAATCGTCGGGTGGAGGCGTGCCACACGGCGTACCGTGTCGCCGGACGAGGTGAAGGACACGATGGCCTTCACGTTGAGACGTTCGGCAATATCGACAGCTGCTTGGCAGATCACGCCACGGCGAGTGCGAGGACGATGCTTCAGCGGCGGAACCGCTTCCGGATCTCGCTCGACAGCGCGCACAATGCGGCTCATCGTCTTCACCGTCTCGAAGGGATAGGCACCCACTGAGGTTTCCCCGGAAAGCATAACTGCATCGGTGCCATCGAGCACGGCATTTGCCACGTCGGAGGCTTCCGCTCGAGTTGGGCGCGAGTTCTCGATCATCGAATCGAGCATCTGGGTTGCGACGATCACCGGCCGGGCGTTCTCGCGGGCAATCTGGATGGCGCGCTTCTGCACCATCGGCACATCTTCCAGCGGAAGCTCCACACCCAGGTCACCGCGAGCAACCATGATGGCATCGAAGGCCAGGACGACGGCTTCCAGATTGTCAATGGCTTCCGGCTTCTCCAGCTTCGCGATGACGGGTACACGCCGACCCACCTCATCCATCACCTCGTGAACAAGCTCAACGTCAGTGGGAGAACGGACGAAGGATAGGGCGATGAAGTCCACACCGAGTTCCAGGGCGAACCGAAGGTCGTTGATGTCCTTTTCCGACAATGCTGGGACAGACACATCCATACCCGGCAACGAGACGCCCTTGTTATTGGAGACCGGGCCGCCTTCCGTCACCAGACAGACCACGTCGGGTCCCTCAACATGGTCAACGACCAAGCCAACTTTGCCGTCATCGACGAGGAGACGGTCGCCGGGCTTGGCATCGGAGGCAAGCCCCTTGTACGTGGTGGAGACGCGGTCATGGGTGCCTTCGCAGTCTTCCACTGTGATGGTGATGGTTTCGCCGGTGGCCCAGACGGTGCGGTTGTCCTTGAACCGGCCCAGACGAATCTTGGGGCCTTGCAGGTCCGCAAGCACGCCTACGGCTTTGCCGCTAGCCTCGGAGGCTTCACGCACCCACTGGTAGTTCTGGGCGTGGTCGGCATGATCGCCGTGGGACATGTTCATGCGGGCGACATTCATGCCGGCATCTACAAGTTTGCGGATAGCTTCGGCAGACGCGACAGCAGGACCTAGAGTACAAACAATTTTAGTTCGACGCTTCACAGCCTCAATCCTAGCTGGTTCCGTGGCAGAAACTCTATTACTCCCCACCCAGCGCGGGAAATCACAAGCTGAGTTGCTGCCCCAATTCGCCCTGGTCACCTGTTCAAGGGGTGGATGATGATGACTCTCTGTCCTGCTCATCACCCGTCTGGCGTGCCGAGAATGCGGCTATCTCGGTGACGCTACGTCGACCCCTTTTCGCCGCAAGCACATAAACCAGCGCGGCACAAAAGAGAATTCCCGACACCCAAGTGTTCACCCGCAGTCCGAGGATATGAGAGGCGGGATCGCTCCGCATGAGTTCAATCCAGAACCGTCCCAGGCAGTAGAGCATCACATAGCTGGCGAAGAGCCGTCCATAGCCCATGACAAGCTTCTTATCCATCACCAACAGAACGAGCACGACAAGGAAATCCCACAACATTTCGTAGAGGAATGTGGGGTGGTAGGTGCCAATAATCTGACCGGTTGAGACTCCGTGTGACCGCTCGTAAATCTCCAGTGCCCATGGCACAGTCGTGGAGCGTCCGTAAAGCTCTTGATTGAACCAGTTTCCGAGGCGACCAATACCTTGCGCCAGAATAAGCCCCGGAGCCGCAGCATCAGCCAGTGCACTCAGCGGCAGATGGTGTCTATGGCAGTAGATCCCCACCCCAAGTGCTCCGCACAGAACACCTCCCCAAATGCCTAAGCCGCCTTCCCAAATCTTCAGGGCGTCAATGGGTTCGTGCGGAGCTGCTGCCCCGAAGTAGAGGCGCCAGTCCGTGATGACGTGGTAAAGACGTGCCCCAATAATCCCTAGTGGGATAGCCCATAGGAGGGAATCGTAAACGTCGTTTCGGTCACCTCCGCGAGCTTCCCAACGACGTGCCGCGACGATACTTCCGGCCACCGCGCCGGCGATAATACACAGGGCATAAAAGTGAATATCCAGGGGGCCGAGCGAGAAATATCCTCGTGACGGGCTGGGGATAGACGCCAGCAGCTGGCCGGAGTGTTGAGGCATGGCTCTCCTTGGACGACGGGCTCTCCCCCAGCGTACCTATTCGCGGCCAGGACAAGCCGGGTGTGCGCCGGTTATCACCAGATCGCTAATGATGGAAGCTGGGTCATCGGCCGTCACAACACTGCCCCCCACTAGGACTGCATCAATGCCTGCCCCGGCGTATGAGAGAAGATCTCGGGGGCCCCTCACGCCTGCTTCACCAATACGGAGGACCTCCGCCGGCAGTCCGGTTGCGACCTCACCGAAAAGGGTCCGGTCAATATGGTTGGTTCCTAGGTGACGAGCATTGATGGCGATCACTTTAGCACCGGCCTCCAGCGCGCGACTTGCCTCTGCAGGAGAATGCACTTCCAACACTGCATGCATACCTAGGGACTCGACGCGATCGAGAAGCGCTTCCAACTGGTCTTGTTGGAGGAGCTCAACGTTGAGCTGAACGAGATCGGCGCCGTGCGCTCGCAATTCGTGAATCTGATAGGGGGCGACGACGAAATCCTTGACCAGAATGGGAACATCGACTGCACGCCGCACAAGGTCGAGATCAAGCAGCGAACCTCGGTAGTAGTGGCGCTCGGTCTGTACCGAGACAATTCGAGCCCCTGCTTTCACAAAGAGCTGGGCTAGCCCTGCCGGATCAGGAATATCTGCCAAGGGGCCCCGTGCAGGACATGCACGGATAATCTCGGCGATTACAGAAACCCCCGGCTGATGCAACGCGCCTAGCCCATCACGGGGCGCCGGTGCCTCCGCCGCCATTCGTTTGATGCTGGCGTAATCGAGGCATTCTTCTCGCTGAGCCAGGTCCTCTTTCACAAGGTCGATCAGATCGGAGGGGTAACCTGGCATCGTCCCTCCCTTTACCGTTGTGGATCTGACAGAATCAGCGTAGCGATGCACCCTTGCAAACTGAAAACCGGATTTCCACTTTCCCGCAGAGCCTCACTAATCAGCACCCCATCATCCTGGGAAGAGGGTGTCACAAGCGGTGTTTCACTGCTAGCGTTCCTCTGTGCCGTAGAGTAAATCCTTCCGCAAAGGGTGATCTGCTTCAGCTGACAGCAAGGGACGAGCAGTAAAACACGTCTTAGTATTCGTATGGCAGGCCGCTCCAGTCTGTTCTACTACATAGAGCACCGTGTCTGCGTCACAATCATGGAATACTGCAACGACATGCTGGACATGCCCCGACGTGAGCCCCTTGGTCCACAGTTCAGAACGGGAACGGGACCAGTAGGTCGCTTGACGGGTATCCAGAGTGTACTGCAGCGCAGCTTTATTAGCCCATGCCATCATCAGTACTTCACCCGTCGCGTTATCCTGCACCACGACAGGAAGAAGCCCCTGATCATTCCAGCGGAGATCAGCTAAACTCGTGACAATAGGGTCGGGGCCACTGCTCATCGGACGGTAATCCCTTCAGCTCGCATAGCGTCCTTCACCTCAGCAATAGTTACCTCACCAAAGTGGAAGATACTGGCAGCCAGTACAGCATCCGCACCTGCCTGCACAGCAGGGGCAAAGTCGCTGGCTTTACCTGCTCCGCCCGAGGCAATAACGGGAATGGAGACGGCTGCCCGTACGGCCTTAATCATCTCCAAATCGAAACCATCTTTAGTCCCGTCCGCATCCATGGAATTCAGGAGGATCTCCCCAGCCCCGAGTTCTTCGCCGCGGCGCGCCCACTCGACGGCATCAATACCAGTACCGCGGGAACCGCCATGGGTGGTGACCTCCCAACCTGAGGGAGTGGGTTTCTCCCCTGCCGGGACAGTGCGCGCATCGACCGACAGCACGATGCACTGGGCCCCAAAAGTGCGAGCCCCATCAGTGAGCAACTGCGGGTTGGCGATAGCTGCCGTGTTGATGGAGACTTTATCGGCGCCGGCGCGGAGCATCCGGTCAATATCCTCCACGGCACGGATTCCCCCGCCAACAGTGAGGGGAATAAACACCTCCTCAGCAGTCGCACGCACCACATCGACCATGGTGGCACGTCCTGCAGAGGATGCTGTGACATCCAGGAAGGTAAGCTCATCGGCACCGGAGGCGTTGTAGGCACGGGCTAGCTCTACCGGGTCTCCCGCATCCCGGAGGTTGAGGAAGTTGACGCCTTTCACCACTCGTCCGTTGTCAACGTCGAGGCACGGGATCACGCGGGTTGCGAGGGTCACAGTCTTTCCTTCCATCGCGGTGCCGACCACCGCCGACACCATATCGGGCTCTATATGAACGTTAGGCGTGGGTGCGCACTGCAGCAAGTGCCTCAGGAAGTGTGAATTTTCCTGCGTAAAGAGCTTTTCCAGTGATCGCTGAGTCCACTCCGCGAGCTTCCAATTGGGCAATAGCTACCAAATCTGCCACACTGGAGACCCCGCCAGAAGCAACAATCTTGGCATCAGTGGCATCGGCAACGGCACCGAGCATCTCGAGATTCGGACCGGACAGCATTCCGTCCTTGGAGACGTCTGTGACAACATAGCGGGTACAACCATCCTTGTTGAGGCGTTCCAGCACCTCCCACAGATTGCCTCCATCGGACACCCATCCACGACCCCGGAGCCGCGGTTCACCGTCAATGACGCGAACGTCGAGGCCAATAGCGACACGGTCCCCATTTTCCGCTAACACGCGGGCACACCAGGCGGGGTCTTCCAACGCCGCAGTGCCGATGTTGACGCGGCGGCAGCCCGTCGAGAGAGCTCGCTGCAAGGACTCATCATCCCGAATTCCACCAGAGAGCTCCACGTTGACGTCGAGTTCTCCGACCACCTCACGCAGCATGTCGTAGTTAGAACCACGGCCGAAAGCCGCGTCGAGGTCAACGACGTGAATCCACTCGGCCCCATCCTCCTGCCATTTCAGTGCGGCTTCACGCGGGGCACCGTAAACGGTCTCGGAACCGGCCTCACCTTGTACGAGGCGGACTGCTTTGCCGTCAGCAACGTCAACGGCGGGGAGGAGAGTAAAACTCACGATGGTCTTCCTTTTTCGGTTCTGCACTTAGGGATCGCTGACTGCCTCAAGGTGATTCTTATACGCCCCGAAAGCAGAGGGAAGTTAGGAAAGGCAGCTCAACCAGTTCTTGAGAAGCTCAGAACCAGCATCACCGGACTTCTCCGGGTGGAACTGTGTGGCCGACAATGGCCCATTCTCCACCGATGCGATGAAACGACACTGTTCATGTTGAGACCAACTCACCCGCGCGGGGGCGATAAGGCCCGTTGGATCTTGCTCCATCTCCCAGTCCAACGCTGCGTAGGAGTGCACGAAGTAGAACCGGGTATCGGGATCGATACCCTGGAACAACAGCGACCCTTCTGCTGCCTCAATAGTGTTCCACCCCATATGCGGAAGCACATGCGCATCGAGTTTCTTCACGACACCGGGCCACTCCCCCATACCGACGGTCCGCTGAGGCCCATCGTTATCACTGTCCTCTGAAGTGAAGGGGAACTCTTCACCGGCCTCGAACATGAGCTGCATACCAATGCAGATACCCAGCACCGGACGGGAGCCGGCCAGCCGCTGCCCTACTACCCGATCGCCCTTGACGCGCTGCAAACCTTGCCAGCAGGATCCGAAGGCGCCGACACCCGGCACGACCAGACCATCAGCGTTGAGGGCAATGGTGGGGTCGCTGGTGACACAAGTGTCAACACCCACATGAGCAAGGGCTTTTTCAGCAGAGCGGAGGTTTCCGGAACCGATGTCCAGGACCGCGACGCGTGGTTTCATAGGCTTTAGTGTACTTGGTCAGTCGGCTGAGCCGAATCGTGGGAGCTGTCTGGGATGCCTCGCTAGAGGGAACCCTTGGTGGAGGGGATGCCGGTGATCCGCGGATCTCGTTCGGTGGCTTCCCGCAGTGCGCGGGCCAACGCTTTAAACTCCGCCTCCGTAATGTGGTGGGGGTCCCGCCCATCCAGGACGCGAACGTGCAGGCAGATGCCTGCATTCATGGCGAAACTCTCGAACACGTGGCGGTTCATCACTGTGTCATAACTGGCCCCGCCGTGCGACGAAATCAAGGTGTGGCGCATAATTGTCGGCTCACCCCGGTGTACGCAGTAGGCACGGCCAGAGACATCGACCACGACGCGGGCAAGGCTCTCGTCCAGGGGAATGCAGGCCTCGCCGAATCGCCGGATACCGGCTTTGTCGCCGAGTGCTTGGCGGAGCGCTTGACCTAGGCAGATAGCAGTGTCTTCCACCGTGTGGTGGCCGTCCACGTCAACATCGCCCTGTGCATGGACAGTGAGGTCAAAGGCGCCGTGCTTGCCGAGTGCCGTCAGCATATGGTCGTAAAACGGCACCCCTGTGGAGATATCGGTCTTCCCGGTACCATCCAGGTTGATCTCGACAGTGATGGTGGATTCGCTGGTGACGCGCTCTACCCGTCCAATACGTGCAGTCATATCTCTACTTTGTCATGTTTGGTCTGTAAGTGGAACTCATTTGCGGGGAAAGAGAACGGCTCCCCCGGCGCCTTTAAGCACCTAATACAGCCTCAGTTGCGCGCAGGAAGTGATCATTCTCTTCCTGCAACCCGATGGTGACACGCAGGTAGTGTGAGATGCCGACATCACGGATAAGCACTCCTTGGTCCAAGTACTGCTGCCAGACACCTGCCGCATCCTCAAACTCACCGAAAAGGAGGAAGTTCGAGGCGCTGGGCACCACCGTCAGTCCGTGAGCGGCAAGCACAGCGGCGACTCGCTCACGTTCTGCCACCAATTCGGCGACGGAAGCCAGTGTCTCATCGGCATGGCGCAACGCGGCAAGCGCTGCGGCTTGGCTGAGGGTGGAAAGATGGTAAGGAAGGCGCACCAGCATAACCGCTCCGATAAACGCAGGTGCTGCCACAAAGTATCCCAGGCGGCCGCCGGCAAAGGCGAAAGCCTTACTCATCGTGCGGGACACCACCAGTTTTTCGGGATAGTCGGAGAGAAGCTCACAGGCGCTAGGGGCGTCGGAGAATTCGCCGTAGGCTTCATCCAGAATGATGAGGCTGTCGGTAGCTTCCAGAATGCGGCGGAGGTCCTCGTTGGGAAGACTCTGGCCGGTGGGGTTGTTGGGGCTCGTCAGAAAAACAATGTCTGGGTTTTCCGCTTGGATTGCGGCAATTGCCGCATCTACATCAAGGGAGAAATCTGCGCGGCGAGGCTGTGGCAGCCATTCTGTGGTGGTGCCGGTAACCAGAATGGGGTGCATCGAGTAGGAGGGCACAAATCCCATCGCCTGTCGGCCGGGCCCACCGAACGCCTGCAACAACTGCTGGAGGATTTCGTTGGAACCGTTGGCCACCCAGAGATTGTCCACGCCAACCTCTACTCCCGTCTGACGGGAGACATAGGCGGCAAGCTCGGTTCGCAGCTCAACCGCATCTCGATCGGGGTAACGGTTAAGCGTACGAGCGGCTTCGGCCACTGCTGCTGTGAGATCAGCCACGAGAGCATCGCTGGGGGGATGCGGGTTCTCGTTGGTGTTGAGCTGGGAGGGGACAGTGAGCTGCGGAGCTCCATAAGGAGATTTGTCCCGGAGGGCATCCCGCAGGGGAAGGTCGGACAACTGAACGTTGGCGCCGAGAGAACTCATCGAGGTTGATCTTTCCAGTAGGTGGACAGAAGTGTGGAGTTGGACTGACGGCACCAGGGTCCTATGACCGTTGCCGGGCTGCCGCAGCTTGCTTGCGAACTTCCAAGCTCTTTCCGTGTGCCGGGAGTACTTCTTCGCGAGCCAGAGTTTGGATGGCATCCGCGATTCCCAGCAGTGCCTCTTCGTTGTAATTGATGAGGTGGACAGGCTTAAGGAAGGTGTAGGTCGAGAGGCCTGCGTTGTAGCGGGCAGATCCGCAAGTGGGCAGCACGTGGTTGGAGCCGGCGGCGTAGTCGCCGAGTGGAACGGGGCTATAGGGTCCGACAAAAATAGCGCCAGCGGACTGCACTCGGTCGGCCAAAGCTGCAGCATCAGCAGTGTGGATTTCGAGGTGCTCAGCTGCATAGGCATTGACCACTTGCAACCCCTGCTCCATGTCGTCAACCAGAATAATGCCGGATTGAGGGCCTGCTAGCGCCGTATTGATACGTTCTGCAGTGACATCCTTACCAGCTTCTGTGCCAATATAGGCGTCAACGGCATCAGCCAGTTTTTCGCTATCGGTAATAAGAACAGAGGCGGCCAACGGATCGTGTTCTGCTTGGCTCACCATATCGGCGGCGACAAAGGTGGGGTTGGCGGTCTGGTCTGCTAACACGGCGATTTCCGATGGACCAGCCTCTGCGTCAATACCGACAGCACCGCGTACGAGGCGTTTTGCGGCGGTGACGAAGACATTACCCGGTCCGGTAATCAAATCGACAGGTTCTAGCACTGTAGTGTCATCTGTGTCGGTGCCTCCATAGGCTAGCAGCGCAACGGCTTGCGCTCCCCCCACAGCCCATACTTCCTCCACGCCCAACAGTGCGCAGGCTGCCAGGATTGTGGGGTGCGGCCATCCATTGTTGTCTGTTTGGGGTGGTGAGGCAACAACCAGACTTTGGACACCTGCTTCCTGCGCCGGGACCACATTCATGACAACAGAGGACGGGTAGACCGCCTTACCGCCGGGCACATAAAGGCCGACGCGTCCCACCGGAATCCACTTTTCGGTGACAGTGCCTCCCGGCACTACTGTCACGGTCTGGCGGTCTGGACGTTGCGCGGCGTGCACCATGCGGATACGACGGATGGCCTCTTTGAGAGCGTCTTTCACCGCATCGTCGGTGGCGGCGAGGGCAGCGTCGATAATTTCTGCGGGGACGCGAATCGAGGCGGGGCGAATACCATCGAATTTCTCACCATAGGAGAGCGCTGCAGCAACTCCATGCTCATGGATGTCCTGAACGAGTGCAGCTACCGTGTCCATTACCGCGCTCGGGTCGGAGCCACCACGGGGCATTGCAGACCGTAGTTGAGCAGTGGTAAGGGTGCGTCCGCGCAGGTCAGTGCGTACCAGCATGAGCGTCCTTCCAAAGGGGTGATTCACCAAAATAGGGTCCCTACCAGTATAGACCGCACCTGACGCGAGAACGAATACTCATTAGGGTGGCCTAATACAAAAGGGTGGCTAACAGCGTCTCACATTACATGTCGAGACCCAAATCGAGCACCTTCACTGAGTGTGTCAGACCTCCCACAGCCACGTAGTCAACTCCGGTCAGTGCATATAGATTCGCATCAGACAGCGTAAGACCACCCGATGATTCTAGTTTGGTGCGGGGAGCGCCCATATTACGACGCTGCACCGCCATACTGGTGGTGGGAAGATCCATGTTATCGAGTAGGACCAGGTCAACGCCTTCTTTCAGGACAGCATCCAGCTGTTCGATGGAGTCGACTTCCACCTCTGTGGGGATGGTGGGGTACTGCTCTTTGACAGCACGGAGCGCCTCCACAACTCCCCCTGCCGCTACTACGTGGTTGTCTTTAATCAGTGCCGCGTCGCCCAGCGCCATGCGGTGGTTCACACCTCCACCCACGCGCACCGCGTACTTTTCCAGGTCACGCAGGCCGGGCAATGTCTTGCGAGTATCGCGCACCTGACAACGGGTGCCAATCATTGCATCCACCCAGCGGCGGGTAATGGTGGCGATTCCAGAGAGGTGCGTCACGATGTTGAGCAGCGTGCGTTCCGCAGTCAAGAGTTCACGGGTGGGAGCAGTAATAGTGAGCACAGTGTCTCCGGGCTCGATGACGTCACCGTCACGGAAGAATGCTTCCATGGTGTAGTTGCCCTCCCCCACTACCTTGTCGAGAACGACCTTCACTACCGGGATGCCACAGATAACGCCTTGCTCACGGGTTCGCACATGGGCCACTGCCTGTGAGTCTGCCGGCACTGTGGCCAGTGTTGTGACATCTGGTCCACACCGCAGATCCTCCTCCAAAGCGATATCCACAACCCGCTCCATATCCGCAGGATTAGGGGGAGCTACCGGGCCACGCGACATGGGGAAGGCCGTCTGCGGGGTGAAGGGGAAGACGGGAGAATCATCATCATCAAAGCTCATGGTCATGGAGAGTCCTTACACTACGGTTCGTGGAGACGGGCAGAGGTTAATAGGATGGGCGCGGATTGATACACATTTCGTGTTGAATATGTCCATCCGGGCTCAGGCGGAAGACACGGCTGGCACACTGTTCCGTATCCTGCATTGGGTAGTCCAAGCGAGTATGGCCACCGCGCGTTTCGGTGCGCAGTAACGCCGCCTCGGTGATGATGCGGCAGAGCTGAACGGTGTCGTGCATGCGCCGCGACAAGGTAGCATACATGGAATCAAGCTGGTGTGCGGCTTCCGTGAGCAATGCGGCATCCCGAGTGACACCCACATTTGCGCTCATAAGCTGTTGCAAAGCGCGACGCTCTCGCCGACGTTGGACAGGCGTGTCCCCCAATGGGAAGTCGTGCTGGTGTACCTCTGTGTCGGCTCGCCAAGCTTTTTCGATGGTGTGGGAGCTAATGGCGCCTCGCTCGGCACAGCGTGCTGCCGCTACTGCAGGGACGCGTCCCCCCACTACGAGGCCTTCCAACAAACTGTTGGAAGCAAGCCGATTGGCGCCATGCAGACCGGTGCGGGCACACTCTCCAGCGGCATAGAGGCCAGGTACATCGGTACGTCCCGTAGCATCAGTGACAATGCCACCACTCTGGTAGTGTGCCGCAGGAGCGATAGGAATGCGCTGAACCTGCGGGTCAATGTTGGCTTCTTGGCAGCCCGCGGTGACGGTGGGGAAGCGTTCGTGGAAGTGGTCGATATGGGTAGCATCCAGCCACGCACACTCTTCCCCGGTTTCTCTCATATGCAAAGCAATCGAGCGAGCAACAATATCGCGGGGGGCGAGTTCCAGGCGTGGATCTATGCCGACCATGAAGCGCGTTCCGGCAGCATCGTAGAGTAAGGCTCCCTCTCCGCGGACAGCTTCGGAGATGAGTGGACGGCGGCCGGTTCGTTGCGAATCGAAAAGTACAGTCGGGTGGAATTGGGTGAAT
The DNA here is from genome assembly GCF_947252745.1 of uncultured Lawsonella sp. Taxonomy (NCBI): domain Bacteria; kingdom Bacillati; phylum Actinomycetota; class Actinomycetes; order Mycobacteriales; family Lawsonellaceae; genus Lawsonella; species uncultured Lawsonella sp. The sequence continues at coordinate 17,252 of NZ_CAMXWW010000003.1, forward strand.
TCCACATCTGCCACGCGTGCTCCGGCCCTCAGGGCAAGGGACAACCCTTCTCCACGGACACCTTCTGGACTAGTCGTAACGTTAAACAATTGCCCATTGCCACCGGTGGCGAGCAGCACACATGGGGAGGCTATATAGCCTGCTCCGCGCGGGTCGCGTACTCCAACGCCCACAACTCCGTCCGCGTCGGTAAAAATACTGGTAACACGGGCGTTCTGGAGGCATGGCGTGCCGGCGGAGGCAACTTCGAGGGCCCGTTGCACTTCCGCCCCTGTGGCATCTCCGCCTGCGTGAATGATGCGGCGGACAGAGTGCCCGCCTTCTCGGGTTCGCTTCAGCGGGCCTTCTTCTGTGGCGTCAAAATGGCCACCTAGATCGATAAGTTTTTGAACTGCGGCGGCCCCTCCCTCGATGATGGAGGTGACAGCTTCTTTATCGCAGAGCCCGGCGCCGGCATCGAGTGTGTCTGCCACATGGAGTGCGAGCGCATCGTCAAGACTGGTATCCAGCTCGAGATCGTGGAGACCGGTGACGGCCACGCCCCCTTGCGCAATCTTGGTGGCGGCGTTGGGGTAACGAGGGATCGTCCGGGCGCCTTCGTGCCATTGGCCTTTGTCAACAATAACAGCATGTAACCCCTGTTCACGGGCGGCAACGGCGGCGGAGAGACCCGCTACCCCTGCACCAACGATGATGAGGTCACACTGCATAGTCCATGGTGTATCCATAGGAGGAATGTCTTTCCGGGAGTGTTAACGGGCGGCCGGGCTATTCCCGATAGAGATCATCCGGTCGACGGGACGGTAGGCTGCGGCAATGGTATCGGGGTCGAGCTCGATCTCGTCCTCTCCGAGGGCTAAGCACCGCAGCAGCGCGGCGGGGGTGATCATCTTCATGAATGGGCAGGCCGCATGGGGGTTAATGGGGGTGAAGGTGATGTCGGGGGCGGCAGCTTTCAACTGGTGCAACATTCCCACCTCGGTGGCGACGAGTACCTCTCCCCTCTCACCGCGTGCATCTGCTTCTTCTGCTTCTTCCAGCATGCCGCCTGTGGAGAGGATCTTCACTTGGTCCTGCGGCACTACTCCTTCTTGCGCTAGGTAGAGAGCGGACGTTGTACATCCGCACTCGGGGTGGATATAGAGGTCTGAGTCGGGGTGCTGGCGGGCTGTTTCGGCAAGGACGTCACCGTTGATGCCTGCATGGATGTGGCACTCTCCCATCCAAATGTGAATGTTGTCCCGTCCAGTTTCCCGTTTGACGTGTGCTCCTAGGAATTGGTCGGGGCAGAACAGTATTTCTTGGTCCGCGGAGATGGATTTCACGACGTCCACAGCGTTGCTGGAGGTACAGCAGATGTCTGTCATAGCTTTTACCGCTGCGGTGGTATTGACATAGCTCACCACTGTGGCGTTTGGGTATTCGGTTTTCCAGGCGGCGAGTTCTTCGGCTGTGATGGAGCTGGCGAGCGAACATCCGGCCCGTGCATCGGGAATAAGGACTCGTTTTTCTGGGGAGAGGATCTTTGCGGTCTCTGCCATGAAGTGCACACCGCAAAAGACGATAGTGGAGTGCCGATCGTTAGCAGCGACTCGTGATAGGGCGAGCGAGTCACCTGTGTAATCAGCGATGTCCTGTATTTCCGGGAGTTCGTAGTTATGGGCAAGGATGACAGCGTCGCGGGCGTCAGCCAGTCGTCGTATTTCTGCTGCCCAGGTGACGTCTCCGGCGATTCCGGTATATGTGCCCGCTGCGTTGGTGGTGATCTGAGATAGGAGAGGCGAGTCTAGATGGTCGAGTGTGTGGGCAGTCATGGTGCGCTCCCAGGTTGGAGAGAGTGTTCTCGAGGGGGTTTTCGACTTATAATCGAAAACTATGTGGAATGTTACCAGCAGAATGGAAGTACGGGTAACTATCTTCCAGGTACGTCGCCGCAGTGTCGATGACGCCTGGGAACTCTGTGTCCTCCTCTGGCAACAGGCACGTGCGCTCGTCGACCCCTACTCCCCCGCTGGGCATGAGCCTGTTTGGTCACTCCCTGGCGGCTGGCTTCGTGATGACGAAACCATTACCGAATCCATTAGTCGGCAGCTCTCGGAGAAAGTTGACGTCCACTCCCTTTCGCACCTTGAGCAGCTGAGCGTCTTTTCCGATCCGGGACGGCGGCGAGATGGCCGCGTCATTGCCGCCACTTTCCTTGGCCTCATCCCCACTACGGCCTGTCCGCGTCTACCCGCTGATACAGAGTGGATCCCTGTCTCCCAACTGCCTCACACTACTGCGGACCACGCTGACATCATTGCGGCTGCCCAGCATCGACTCGTCAGTAAATTGGGCTACACCAATCTGGGGTTCGCACTATCCCCATCAGAGTTCACTATCTCTGAACTGCGCGCCATCTATGAAGCTGCCCTACATTACCGGGTTGATGCCACTAATCTGCAGCGTACCCTCCAGCGTCGGCATGTTATTGAAGCCACTGGGGCCACGACAACGCCCGGTGCAGAGGGAGGCCGCCCCGCCCGTCTTTTCCGTTTTGTCCATACACACTGTGAAGTGACGGATGCAAGCGCTATGTTACGTCCTCCTGTCCATAAGCCGGAGGTGCTCTCACAGTAGAGGTCCACGAAGCTCGTACGAGGAATCGAGCTCCTAGTGCTCGAACAGGTAGGACGATATCTCGCCGTGTCGTGAACACCGCGCTGTCCAGCCGTTGGGAAGAACTTGAGTCACCATACGACGGCCACACAGTGGGCAGTAGCGGAAAGGCTCAAGTCCCAATTCGGCGGCTTTGAACGGGCGTGGCACGCCTTCGGCGAGGTCAGTTCCTCGGTAAGGATCAAACGCAAAGGGTTTGCCATGGAGTAGATGATCATGCAATTCCGTGCTCGCTACTGTACGCATTAGGGCACTTCTTTCTTTTCCCGGATGGGAATGTGAAGTTCGGAGAGCATATCGAGGTCAGTTTCCGCGCTACAGCCGAGCGTGGTGAGGTAGTTGCCAGCGATAAAGCCATTAATGCCACCTGTTAAACCGTCGCGCATGCCTTTGTCTCCCAGAGTGATTTCGCGTCCGCCAGCGAACCTGATGGTGGCCTTCGGGAGTGCGAAGCGGAAGGCCGCAATGGTGCGAAGAGCATCTTCCATACTGACGAGGGGATGGTTTTCGAACGGGGTTCCGGGGCGGGGGTTGAGGAAGTTAATGGGAACTTCGGTGGGGCCAAGGTCGGCAAGCTGGGTAGCGAATTCGGCACGCTGTTCGATACTCTCCCCCAATCCAATAATTCCACCGCAGCACAGTTTGATACCGCGATCGCGAACTCGTTCGAGTGTTTCGCGTCGAACCTCCCAGGTGTGGGAAGTGACGACGTTGGGGAAGTAGGAGCGGGCAGTTTCAAGATTGTGGTTATATCGGTGGATTCCCATCGCAGCCAGCTCATCCGCTTGCTCGTCCGTCAGCATTCCTAGTGAACAGGCAATGTGAATGTCTACTTCGGCTCGGATGGCTTCCACTGCTGCTTTGAGCTGACTCATTAGCTTTTTGTCGGGGCCGCGGACGGCAGCGACAAGACAGAATTCGGCGGCACCGGTCTTTGCCGTATGTTTGGCAGATTCCACTACAGCTGGGATATCAATCCAGGCGCTACGCACGGGGGATTCAAAGACCCCGGATTGCGCACAGAAATGGCAGTCCTCGGGGCAACCGCCAGTTTTGAGGCTGACAATACCTTCGAGCTCGACTTCTTTGCCGCACCACTTCTCGCGGACTTCCTGGGCGAGGTCAAGGGCTTCTCGGATCCGGTCAAGTGGCAATGTAAGGACCTGCACGAGGTCGGATTCAGGGAGCGCAACACCGAGGTCTAAAGCGTAGATGCGGGCTCTTTCTAGCACATCCGCGGGAAGCTCTGCGGGGGACGGATGAACTGGAGCTTGTGTGGTATTCGCTGCTGCAACTTCGGTAACAGGGGACACTGCTGCCGTAGAATCACTGTATGACATAGCTCTTATTGAACACCGTTCAAACGTCAATTTCTACTTCCCTCGAAGGACATGCCATGTCGCAGCTTTCTCGTGACTTGATCGTGCATGCTGCTATCGATATTTTGCAGACCTATGGCCTGCAAGATCTCTCAATTCGAAAGGTTGCTCGCCAACTAGGAGTTCAGCCTGGGGCACTCTACTGGTACTTCCCCAACAAACAAGCACTTCTCGGTGCGGTGTGCTCCTACATCCTCTGCTGCGATTGTCCTTCCCTCGAGCCTCCCCTACCCACCATCCGCCTCACCACCGACTCCGGCTGGGCACGGCATGTGGCGATAGTGGCGGAGGAGCTCCGCGCTCGCGCCCTTTCCTTCCGGGACGGTAGTGAATTGCTGAGCACCGCACTCGCTGCACAGACTGCACATTTCCCGCAGTTAGATCTCCTGACCAACTGTCTCAAGGAGGTCAGCCCTACTCCACAGGTGCATGCGCGGGCACTGTTACTCTTCATTCTTGGTGCACTCGTCGAGGAGCAAACCCGCCGGCAACTCGCAGAATTAGCAGATACGGACACACCCAGCGCCGCGTCAGCAGACATTCTGTCGGCTGGTCTCAGTGCTATGACAGCTGGACTTACTGCTTAGGAACTTCCCCGGAATCGCACCACGGAAGCTGACCCCACCACTGGTCACCTGCGACCGCGATACTTCCTGGCTGCTTCGGCAGGAGCTTTCCTGCCCCACGTGGAATTCTGCCGATAACTGGTACCCCCGTCAGTCGGAACACTTCGTCCGCATTAAGCTGCATCGGCAGGTCAGGGTGTTCAGGCCACGTACCAAAGACAATGCCGTCCAGGAACAGCCCTGCTCGCTGTAGTTCTCGCCAGGTGAGAACACACTGGTTCAGCATTCCTAAATGGGGTTGTGAGACCAGCAGTAAGAACACCTCATTGGCGGTGCTTCGACGAGTTATTTCCTGCGCTATCTCCACGAGCGTGGTGGGCGTACCATCTGGCCCCTCCCCCAATCCGACCAGCAGACCACCGGCCCCTTCGACGAACAGCACATCGACGTCTCGGGCTGCTCCCTCAATAACATCGGCGAAGTGGGCGGCATCCCATAGTTCCATTCCAGCGCGATGCGCAGCCATATCCGGGGCGAGGGGTTCGGGGTACCGTATCCCCTCCCATACCGGCAGCGGCACCGGTGTCGCCGTGGTTTCTCCTAAGAGGGCACGCACAACGGCAACATCTCCGCGGTCACCACGCTCGATATAACCAAGGGAGCGTTTCTCTACGGCTGCTTCCCCCGTCTGCGTGGGTTTGATAAGGCCTACCCGGAGGTGAGGGGCCCGTACCCGGGTAGCTGCAATTGCGCTCGCAGTGGTGACGGTCTTTCCAACATCAGTGTTGGTACCCGTCACGATAACAATTTTCGTCATTTTCCTCATTCCCAAGACTCTCAGCACGACGAGAGACATGTCTGCATTGTTTACACTGTGGCAGTATGTGCGGCTGCAACCATTCCCCGACATATCGTGGCGATCTGCTCATCGGTACAAATAAACGGCGGCATGCAGTAGATAAGATCCCGGAATGGGCGCAGCCAGACACCCTCCCGCAGTGCAGCTGCTGTTGCCGCATCACTGTTGAGAGCAGCCGAGCTCACCAATTGAACAACCCCGATTGCCCCTTTGACTCGCACGTCTGCGACTCCGGGAAGATCACATGCTGGAGCAAGGCCACGTCGTAACTCTCGTTCAATCCGCACTGCCTGGCCTTCTTCGACAGCCCTGACAGCTAAAGAACAAGCAGCTTGGCCGATTGCGCAGGCAAGAGGGTTGGCCATAAAGGTCGGTCCATGCATGAGTGCACCAGTACCGGTAGAGATTGTCTCCGCAATGTCACGGGTGGAAAGGACCGCGGCAGCAGTGAGATAACCCCCCGTCAAGGCTTTACCCACGCACATAATATCGGGGGTGCAATGGCAGGCATCAGCCGCGAAGAGTGTACCCGTCCGTCCAAAACCCGTAGCAATTTCATCGAAGATGACAAGAACGTGGTAACGGCGACACAGCTCACTTAGCCCTCGCACGAGTTCTGGTTGATGGAAACGCATACCTCCTGCACCTTGCACCACCGGTTCGATAATGCAGGCCGCCAGCGTGTCGGCACGCTGCGAGAGGACGTGTTCCGCCTCCGCAAGGTACTCGTCGATGGAGATCTCTGATGGGGCGGGTCGCAGACTAGTCTCCTGGTCCACAGGTGGCGCCGGAAGAAACATCTGAGGCTGCACAACGCCCTGCCAGAGTGTGTGCATCCCACCATCGGGATCACACACGCTCATTGGAGTGAAAGTATCTCCATGGTAACCACCGCGCCACGTTAAGAGTTTTGTCTTACGGTGCAGGGACGTGTCGGTGTGAGAGCGCCAATACTGCAGCGCCATTTTGACGGCGACTTCTACTGAGACAGAACCTGAATCACAGAAGAAGATGCTGCTTAGCCCCGCGGGTGCCAGGGTAAGGAGCGTTTGTGCGAGGGTCGTTGCCGGCTCATGCGTGAGACCACCGAACATGACATGGCTGAAGGTGTCGATTTGGTGATGCGCAGCTGCATCAAGGGTGGGGTTCCGATACCCGTATGCGGCTGCCCACCATGAACTCATTCCGTCTAGAACGTGGCAGTCCAGCCGACCATTCGACGTTTCTTCGTGAAGAAATCTGGCGTCAATATCGAGAGTGAGATAGGGGCCTTCCGCAGCAGTGACAATGTGCTGTGTCGGGCCAGGAATTGGGCTATAAGGGTGCCAGACATGGTCGCGGTCGGTCGTCACGATGGTGTCTACAGAGGCCATAGTTCGTCAACCTTCCATAAGGAATTGAACAGTGTTCTATTATGCTCTACTCCTCCCACTCTCCTTAAACTTCCTTGTCAATCGCCCGTCGTCCTAAATCCAATGCGGGTTTTAACCGTCCGTAACGGTAGGATGTGATAGGCGACTGCGTTTGTGCAACGCCTTCCGCAAAAGCATATTGAGCAGGCGCGACTCCGTCAGGAGAGCGCACATGACCCTGAAGAATCTGATTACGACAGACATGGCACGAAACGACAGCACTTCTTCCCCACAATCATCCGGCCCTGCGGCGCGCCCCCCAATCCCCCAGCATCGACATGCCTACCGCTATGACCTCGACGGCCTCCGCGGACTCGCAATTGCACTGGTGGTCATCTTCCACATTTGGTTCGGTCGAGTCTCTGGCGGTGTGGATGTATTCCTGACGCTCTCCGGCTTTTTCTTCATCGGCTCCCAGATGCGCAACGTCGACCGTTACGGCAGCCTCAACCCACTCCGCTCCATCTGGAAAACTGCACGACGCCTACTTCCCACCATGGTGGTGGTCCTCGCTGCCGTCGGTGTCGGCGTGATATTTATTTTCCCGCGGACCCGCTGGGCCAACGTCAACGACCAAGTCCTTGCCTCCCTCTTCTACTACCAGAACTGGAAACTCGCTGAACAGTCCGAGGACTATGCGCAGGCAGGCGCCGCTGTCAGCCCCCTGCAGCACCTCTGGTCCATGTCCGTACAAGGCCAGTTCTACGTCATCATCATTCTGCTCTGCTGTGGCCTCGGATGGCTGCTCCACCGCTTCTGGCCCGGCAAATCAATCTTCACCCCGATGGCGGTCATCCTCGGCATCGGCACTGTGCTGAGCTTCATCTACGCTATCTACCTGCACCGCGAAGACCAGATGCTCAACTACTACAACACCTGGTCCCGCATGTGGGAGCTCTTCCTCGGTGGTCTCCTCGCCACAGTCATGCACAAAATCCAGATACGTAACCACTGGGTTCGCTGGTTCCTCACCGTCGTTGGGCTTTTCGCCATCTTCACCTGTGGTCTTATCTTCAATGGTGTCCAAGAATTCCCCGGCCCCTGGACGCTCTACGTCTTGATTGCCACTGTCTTCCTCATCATTGCCGGCCAAGCGCCGGAAGGGGAAGAACTTACCTGGCGCAACGCCCCCTTTACCGCCTTCCTTGCCTCTAAGCCACTGCGCGAGCTGGGTCGCCTCGCCTACTCCCTCTACATGTGGCACTGGCCGCTCCTCATCCTCCTGTGCACCCAGCTGAAACGCCAACACCCCTCCAACAAGATCGGTGTCTTCGTCGTTGTCGTCAGCCTCGTACTGGCCTGGTTCACCCACCACTACATTGAAGAACCCCTGCGCATGAAGAAGAAGCGCCCAGTCGTCGCCCAAGAGGCAAATGCCGAGAAACCTTCCTGGAAGGTTCGTCTTGGCGCAGCCCTGCGTCCAAAGCGCAGCTGGCTCAGCTGGAAAGCTATTGCCGGCACCATGGTCGTCATCCTCACCTTCTGTCTGGTGGGCTTCCATATCACGTGGAAACGCTACATCACCAGCCTCGATGGCCAGATGACTTTCGCCCTCACCGCCGACTATCCCGGTGCCCGTGCCATCACCGAAAAAATGCCCGTCCCCAAGGGCGTGAAATTCCAACCTCGCCCCATTGATGCGGACCGTACACTGCCCCTCTCATCCTTCGATGGCTGCATCTCCGACTTCAATGACTCAGAGATTCATGACGTCAAGCTTTGGCGCAAGGAGAAAGGGCGTCCCTGTGTCTACGGTGACGTGAACGCTAAACGCTCTATTGCCCTCGTTGGTGGTTCCCACGCCGAACACTGGCTCACCGCCCTCGACACCCTCGGGCAGCGTGAACACTTCCGCGTCGACGTCTACTTCAAGATGGGCTGCCCATTGATGATTAGCGGAATGATCGACCTTCCCACCAACAACAAGCCCTACTACAGCTGCCTCGAATGGGGCGCAAAAGTCTACAAACGTATCCTTGAGAAGAAGTACGACTACGTCTTCAGCACAGCCACCCGCCCCACCACCCTCACCGGTGTAGGGCCAGACATTGTGCCGGACTACTACGCTGACCTATGGCGTGCCCTCAACAAAGATGGCATCCAAATGATCGCCGTTCGCGATACCCCCTGGTCGACCCGTGACGACCTGCCCGCCAACGTCCCCGACTGCCTCGAATCCGGTGGAAACGCCTACAGCTGCGGTATCCCCCGTGATCTCGCCATGGCACCAGTGAACCCGGCGATTGAAGCATCCAGTGGGCTCGACAACGTTCACCTCATGGACTTCACCGACGATCTCTGCCCCGGTAACCTCTGCCCTGCAGTGATTGGCAACGTCATGGTGTACCACGACATGCACCACATGACTCACTCCTTCGTACAGTCCCTCATCCCCGAATTTGCCCGCCAGTTCAACACAATCACTGGCTGGGGACCCGTCACCAAACCCGGCACTGACCTCAACACCACCCCTTACCAGGGAACCGCTATCCTGCCCACCCCTAGCAGTAGCAGCAGCACAGAAAGCAGCCGCCGATCCCACTAACACGGCCTCACACCCTCGAGACCCCAACCCGGAGTAACCCCCTCCAAGGAGACAATCATGAGCGCACCCGCTAACGGCTCTCTGAAACCCGGAAAGCCCACCCCGCTTGGATCCTTTTACGACGGGTCAGGGACAAATTTCGCACTATACAGCGCGGCAGCACACAGTGTTACCCTCTGCCTCATCGATGACGACGGCACAGAACACCAGATCCCCATCACCACTACCGATGGACATATCTGGCACATCTACGTCGCCGGAATCGCCCCCGGCCAACGCTACGGATACCGCATCGACGGCGACTGGGACCCCCAGCAAGGAGCACTCTGTAACCCGAGCAAGTTCCTTGTCGACCCCTATGCCAAAGCCTTCGACGGAGAATACCAACCACACGATGCACTGCTGGGCTACCAGATCGGCAACCCCGACATTCGCGATGAGGAGGACTCCCTCCCCTACTCCATGACCTCCGTCGTGGTCGCCGACTTCTTCAATTGGGGAGATGACCGTCGCCTCCGACACCCCATGGCAGATACCGTCATCTACGAAGCGCACGTCCGCGGCCTCACTCAACGCAACCCTGAGGTCCCCGAAGAAATCCGAGGCACCTACGCCGGCTTGGTCCACCCCAGCGTTCTCGAATACCTCGCAGGACTGGGTATCACAGCCATCGAGCTGCTCCCCGTCCACCAGTTCCTGCACGATCGACGCCTCCTCGAGATGGGACTGCGCAACTACTGGGGCTACAACAGCTTCGGCTTCTTCGCACCGCACCGAGACTACAGCTCACTCAAGAACCCCGGCGGGCAAGTAGCTGAGTTCAAGAAAATGGTGAAAACCTTCCATAAAGCCGGCATCGAGGTCATTCTCGACGTGGTGTACAACCACACCGCGGAAGGCTCTGCTGAAGGCCCCACGCTCAACTTCAAAGGCATCGACAACCGCGCCTACTACCACCTCAGCAAGGACGACCCCAGCTCCTACTTTGACTTCACCGGCTGCGGTAATAGCGTCAACATGCGTCATCCCTACACACTGCAGCTCGTCCTCGATTCCCTTCGCTACTGGGTCGAAGAAATGCACGTCGACGGCTTCCGCTTTGACCTTGCCGTCACCCTCACCCGCGGCGATGAAGCCGTGGACATGTGGGGCAATTTCATCTCCGCTGTCCAACAGGACCCAGTACTCTCGCAGGTCAAGCTCATCGCAGAACCCTGGGATCTCGGCTACGGCGGATACCAAGTGGGCGGATTCCCCTACCCCTGGAGCGAATGGAACGGTAAATTCCGTGACACCATGCGCGAGTTCTGGTGCGGCAATCCCGATGTTCTCGGCGAATTCGCCGGGCGCCTTACCGGCTCCGCGGATTTCTACGCTCACACCAACCGCCGCCCCTTCAACTCCATCAACTTCATTACTGCCCACGACGGCTTCACCATGCGCGATCTGGTGACTTACAACCAGAAGAACAATGAAGCCAACGGCGAAGATAACCGCGACGGCGAATCACACAACCGCAACTGGAACTGTGGAGTCGAAGGCCCCAGCGACGATCCTAAGATCCAAGCACTACGCCTTCGCCAGCAGCGCAACATGCTCGCTACCCTCTTCCTTTCCCAGGGAACCCCCATGCTGCTCCACGGTGACGAAGTGGGCCGCACGCAAGGCGGCAATAATAACGTCTACTGCCAAGACAACGAGATTTCCTGGATGGATTGGGAGGCAGCAAAGGACCCTCAGTGGGCAGGATTACATAGCTTTACGCAAGCTCTCATTGAGCTCCGCCACAAGCACCCCATCTTCCGACAGAGCAACTTCTTTACGGGCGAGAACGTCCCCGCGGACTCCCCCACGGAAAGCCATCTTAACGACACCAGCCAGGGACTACCAGACGTTATCTGGATGACGCCCAATGGTAAAGAAATGGAGCCTGCAGATTGGGATAACGCCTTCGCTGCCAGCATCATGGTGTTCCTCAATGGACACGCCAATGCCACGCCCAACCCCTTGGGCGGTCTCCACGGCGACTCCTCCTTCCTTATGCTTTTCAACGCCTCACACGATCCGTGCACGTTCCACATCCCCGATGAGCTGTGCGAGGCGGACAGTAACGATTGGCACTTCGTTCTGAACACTGCAGAAGAAGTACCGGAGTGCCCAACTGGAGAGATGCCTGCCGAGTCCATGGAAAGTACCTGGCCGGATGGTGAAAAGCCGGAAAACGATGGCGCTGCTGATACTTTTGCCCCCGCAGAAGACGATGGCGATCCGGCAGATGCAGAATCTGTAGAGACAGCTGAACTACCAGATGTCAACAGCGACCCGGACGCTTTTCCCGTGTCCATTCCGCTGGCCGCAGATGACGTTGCGGATGGCTTGGTGACGGGCAAAGTGGACACCAAAGAGACGAATCTGCTGGTCCTCCCCCCGCACACCTTCGTACTCCTGGAGCAGGAACCCTAACCACTCATTGTGCTCTGCGGCGCTACTGGTACTTTTTCGTCCAGTAGCGCCGCACTTATTTCACATATTAACAGCATCTGACAACTGGTCAAATGACCACACAGGACGAAGAAATAGGGTTTTAACTGAGCAAAGAGCAATTTAGCAAGGAGACGTACAGAAAGTAGCTACTCAATGAAAGGCAACCCCGTTGCAGCACCTTGTAGAGTGCCCTAGATTGACTCTCAGAGTCGGATTGGTCATCTCCTAGACAACGCTAATCCCCCTCCTACCTCCCACAATCACTGTACATAGGAGCTTTTCCCATGACTTCTCTCAGTCGTCGCTTTACGGCTGCCCTCTGCGCATCCACAATGGCACTCAGCATCTCACCTGCCTTTGCGCACGCCAGCAACACTGCAGCGTCTGACGATTCTGCTACTTCCTCCACCAGCATCCCCGGCTACCCGCGTGACGAATTCGGTGGCCTGCGCAGTAAGACCTCCGACAAGTGGGGTATGCCGAACCAGGGTGTTGGTCCCATCCAGACCAACTTCCCCGCCGCCTCGAAGTACTCCAAGGAGCACAACGGCACTGCCCCCAAGGGCGTGAACGACTTCTCCTGCAAGCCGAAGTACAAGGATGCTCTCCCCATCATCCTCATCCCCGGCACCAATGAAGATGCCTACGCCACTTGGGCCTACTACGGCCCGATGCTGACCAAGGCCGGTCTGTGCGCCTACACCTTCAACTACAACCCGGGTCCTGCCATTCCAGGCGCGCTTGTCGATCCCAACAAGATTGACGAATCATTCCCCTTCAACGGCGACATCAAGGCTTCCGCACAGTTCCTCGGCGTTTTCGTCAACTACGTCATGAAGCGCACTGGCGCCAAGAAGGTTGACTTCGTTGGCCACTCCCAGGGCGGCGGAGCTCTCCCTAACGCCTACATCAAGTGGTACGGTGGCGACAAAACCGTACGCCACACCATCGGGCTGGTTGCTTCCAACCACGGTTCCTCCCTCTACGGCATTGGTCGCGCCATTGACGCTGCCGGCCTGAACGACCAGTGGCAGAAGCTCTTCGACAAGCTCAACCTGTCCGCTGACGGCCAGCAGACCATGGGCTCCGACTTCGTCAAGGAACTCGAAAAAGGTGGCATCACCATGCCCGGTGTGAAGTACACCGTCATCACCACCTACCTCGACGACGTTGTGACCCCCTACACCCACGACCTCATCAAGGAACCAGGCGTCACCAACATCATCATCCAGGACCTCTGCCCCATCGACCTCACTGACCACTTCGGTATGACCTACGACCCGGTCACCTACCAGGTTGTGGAAAATATGCTCACCGGTCGTAACTACAAGCAGATCAAGTGCACCTTCGTGCCGCCCTACCTGCAATAGAACAGACTAACTGGTGATAGTGAGGAGTGGTCTCCCCCCTATCCGCCGCCTAGAGAAAGAAGCGAGCTCCCCGCTTTACTGTTGGCACTCGCGCATTATCCGCCCTGTCCGGTACGGTTCCCGAGAACCGGCTGACAGGGCGGAAATGTATTCCCGGACAAGTTCCGTCTCCCCATGCTGTGCCACTGCCGCCACGAGAACCGCGGCCAAAGGGTCCGTACGGCGCGAAACCTCACCTGATTCTAGGCACACAACATCCAACCCCTCCCCATAGGTCACGTCCACGAGGTCAACGCCTTTGGCCCGCAAGTCAGCTTCCCACCGACCCACGTCAGTAATAGGTGCTTCTACAGACCACAGTTCCACAGGCCACCGAGACACTAAACGTCCATGGGTGCGTGCAGCTGCTACCGCTGCGATAACAGCGTCAGTATACGCCCGTACTAGACCACCAGTGCCTAGCAATACCCCACCAAAATAACGAACGACCACGGCACAGATATTGACCAGCTCCTCGCCCTGCAGCACCGCGAGCATCGGACCACCGGCAGTACCGGAAGGTTCTCCGTCGTCACTGGAGCGCTCCCTCACCTGCCCTGTTCCCTCCTCAATGCGAAAGGCAGTACAGTGATGGCGGGCAGTAGGATGCAGGTGACGGATCTCCGCAATGAAATCCCGGGCATCTTGTTCAGTTTCCGTTCGCTGTAGATAACAGAGAAACCGCGACCGCTTTATCTCCAGCTCCGCCATGATGGTAGCGCCAGAGCTCACCCCATACGACAGAGCCATCGCCACCACCCGCCGCTAGGTCAGGTATTCATAGGCCGGAGTGCCAGGTAGGAGGCGTTCACACTCAATGCCACTCTCCTCCATCCGGTGCAACAGTGCGTGCAGACCAGTGGCTGTTCCCAGTTGAATGCCCACCAGTGCAGCACCAGTTTCACGGTTATTACGCTTCACATACTCAAAGAGGGTGATGTCATCATGCGGGCCAAGAACGCTGTCAAGGAACTTCCGCAACTGGCCCGGTTTCTGAGTGAAATTCACCAGGAAGTAATGCTTGAGGCCTTGGTCCACGAGAGAACGTTCGATGATCTCGCTGTAGCGAGAAACATCGTTGTTACCTCCAGAGATAATGCAGACGACTGAGCTTCCCGGAACGAACCGCAAATGATGCAGTGCCGTAACAGAAAGTGCCCCTGCCGGCTCTGCAATAATGCCCTCATTCTGGTAGAGCTCCAGCATTTCCGTACAAACAGAACCTTCTGCCACATTAATGAGGTCAATCATCTTCCGATGCCCATTGAGCACAGCATAGGTGACATCCCCACACCGCTTCACCGCCGCGCCATCAACGAAAGGATCGGTATCCCCGAGCGTCACTGGGCCACCCATATCCAGCGCAGCCGCGACGCAGGCAGCACCAGCAGGCTCGACGCCCACGACTTCCGTCTTCGGGCTCTTTTCCGCAAGGTAAGTAACGACACCGGAGAAAAGTCCACCGCCGCCCACGGGCACGACGAACATGCTGGGCTCTTCACCGAGCTCCGCAAGCTGCTCCACCACTTCGCGGGCAATGGTGCCCTGCCCAGCAATGGTGCCGGGATCGTCAAACGGGGCGACCCACGTGGCACCGGACTGTTGTGCGTCCTGCCAGGCGGCAGCGGCTGCGTCATCAAAAGAGTTTCCTGTGACGACCAGCTGAACGGCGTCACCACCGTGGTACATGATGCGATCGCGCTTTTGCTTCGGAGTATTGGAAGGAACATAGATGCGGCCCTTCGCCCCGAGAGTCCGGCACGCGTACGCTACACCCTGGGCGTGGTTACCAGCAGATGCGGCAACTACCCCAGCCTGGCGCTGTTCCTCGTTGAGTTGAGCAATGACGTTGTAGGCTCCACGAATCTTGTAGGAACGAACGCCTTGAAGATCCTCTCGCTTCAGGTAAACCTTGGCGCCGGTAATCTCAGAAAGCCGCGGCGAGTACTGCAACGGAGTACGTTCTACGACTCCATCAATGGTCTCAGCAGCCTTCTCTACATCGGCAGCAGTAGGTAGGACAACCTGGGGATTGGAGAGTTCTTCGTTCACCACCCCATTATCGCACTAAACGCAGTGACTACCGAAAACAGCCTTCAAATCGGAGATGAGTTCACTACTGATCTGGACATGCAATGCGTTCGACAGAGCCAACCGCTGAACTCTGCCTTCGGCTTCCAATGTCACCATTACTGGAGACGGTCCCGGATGGTGGACGAGGATGTCCTTTAAGTGTTTGAGTAGTTCGGGGGTGCACATCTGGGTTGTCAAGCGCAGATTAAACACCGGTGCCACGCCTTCTCCACCCAGGTCTGGGACGGTGAGATCGTCGCCGAAAAGACTCATCCGGTCTTCCCGAATGCTCACATGGGCGGTAACGATTACCACCGCATCTTCCACAATGTCCATACCGATCTTTTGATACAGACGCGGGAAGAAGAGTACCTCCACACCACCCTGCAAATCTTCAATGCGGACGATGGCCCACGGCTCGCCTTTTTTATTCACACGCCGGTCCACCGAGGCGATGATGCCACCGATCACCACCGATTTACCGTTCGGCAGTTCACCCTCCAATATGGTCGCAATGGAGGTGTCAGTCCGCTCATGCAGGGCAAGTTCTAGACCATCCAGCGGGTGGCCGGACACATACAGGCCCAGCATTTCCCGTTCAAGTGTGAGTCGATGCTTCTTATCCCATTCATCGTCAGGAACATGCACTTCAAACGCACTGGTAGAGTCATCGCTAGCATCGGCCCCAAAGCCGGCAAAAAGATCAAATTGGCCCGCGGCTGCAGCTTTCTTCGTCCCAACAACCGAATCGATAGCATCAGAGTGCACCAGATAGAGGCCCTTACGGGAATGCCCGAGCGAATCGAAGGCACCTGCCTTGATGAGGGACTCAGTCACTTTCTTGGTACAGGCAGTTTGACCTATCTTGTTGAGATAATCAGTAAAGCTGGTAAATTCTCCGCGTTCCTGCCGGGCTTCGACGATTTCCTCCACCGCCTGCTCCCCTACGTTGCGAACAGCACCAAGACCGAAGCGAATATCCTGGTCTACCGGGGCAAAGTTCCAGATTGATTCGTTCACGTCGGGTTGTAGTACGCGAATGCCCATGCGACGGCAGTCAGACAGATAGAGTGCAGTCTTATCTTTGTCATCGCCAACAGAGGTCAAGAGCGCAGCCATATACTCGGCCGGATAGTTGGCTTTCAGATAGGCCGTCCAGTAGCTCACTAGCCCATAGCCGGCTGCGTGCGACTTGTTAAACGCATAACCTGCGAATGGAAGAATGGTTTCCCAGAGGACCTTGATGGCCTCATCGGAGTACTTCCTCTCCCGCATACCAGCCTGGAAGTTATCAAATTCTTTTGCCAGCACTTCCGGCTTCTTTTTACCCATGGCACGCCGGAGAAGGTCTGCTTGGCCAAGTGAGTAGCCTGCGACCTTTTGAGCGATCTGCATGATCTGCTCTTGGTAGACAATGAGACCGTAGGTTTCCGCCAGGATATCTCTCAGCGGCTCATCGAGTTCAGGGTGGATGGGCTCAACGGGTGTACGCCCATTCTTGCGATCTGCGTAGGCCCAGTGGGCGCCCACTCCCATAGGGCCAGGACGATAGAGGGCCAGCGATGCCACAATGTCGTTGAACCCGGTGGGCTCCATCTTTTTGAGCAGTTCCCGCATCCCGCCACCGTCGAGTTGGAAGACCCCAAGGGTGTCGCCACGACGGAGCAGCTCATAAGATTTCTCGTCGGTGAGTTCGAGTCGATCGAGATCGACCTCTTCCCCGTTGCGATTCCGCTTAATATTCTCCAGGGCGTCCCCAATGACGGTGAGGTTGCGGAGCCCCAGGAAATCCATCTTCAACAGCCCGATGGCTTCGCACGAGGGGTAATCCCACCCGGTGATGAGAGCACCGTCCTGGGATCGCTTCCACATCGGGATACAGTCGAGGAGCGGCTCACTGGACATAATGACGGCGCAGGCATGCACACCTGCCTGCCGTACCATCCCCTCCAGTCCCCGGGCAGTCTCATAGATGCGGCGAACGTCAGGGTCTGTTTCGATGAGGGTACGGATCTCTGCAGCTTCCCCATAGCGAGGGTGCTCCGGATCCATAATGCCGGAGAGTGGAATATCTTTAGCGCCTTGTGCCGGCGGCAGGGCCTTCGTCATCCGGTCAGCGATAGCGTAGCCGGGCTGTCCGAACTGCACGCGGGCGGAATCTTTAATGGCTGCCTTCGTTTTAATGGTGCCAAAGGTGATAACTTGGGCAACTTTGTCTGCTCCCCACCGGTCAGAAGCGTAGCGAATCATCTCGCCGCGCCGCCGGTCATCGAAGTCCATATCGATATCGGGTGCGGACGGACGCTCGGGGTTGAGAAAGCGTTCAAAGAGCAAACCGTGCTCGACTGGGTCAATATTGGTAATACCCAGGGCGTAGGCAATCAGTGCACCAGCTGCCGAACCACGGCCTGGCCCAACTTTAATACCGAGTTCGCGCGCATGGTTGACGAGGTCCGCCACCACCAGGAAGTAGGTGGGGTAACCCTTCTGGATAATGACATCAATCTCGTAATTGGCGCGTTCGATGTATTCTTGCGCAACTCCGTTGGGGAAACGCCACTCGAGTCCTCGATGAACTTCGTGGCGGAGCCAGGACTCCGCATCGTGTCCTGGCGGCGTATCAAAGTTCGGCATCCGGTTGTGGTATTTCCACACGTTCGAGTAGTCTCCGACACGGTCGGTGATCCACAGGGTGGTATCACAGGCCCCCGGCACTTCTTTATCCCAGCGTGCCCGAATTTCTTCAGGCGGAATAAGGTAGTAGCCGTCTCCATCGAACTTGAAGCGGGTGGGGTCCGAGAGCGTCTTTCCCGTCTGTACACAGAGCATGGCTTCGTGTGCCCGGGCTTGATCTTGGGTGACGTAATGGCAGTCGTTGGTGATGACCGGACGCATGCCCATGTCGTGGCCAAGCTTGAGGAGGTCTTCACGGACCCTGCGCTCAATGTCGATCCCGTGGTCCATTAATTCGAGGAGGAAATTCTCCTTCCCGAAGATACTCTGCCATTTTTCTGCTGACTCGTAGGCTTCCTTCACCTGTCCCAGCCGTAACCGAGTTTGGATTTCCCCAGAGGGGCAGCCGGAAGACGCGATGATGCCACTCGCATATTGGGCAATGAGCTCCGCGTCCATACGGGGCCATTTGCCGAGCTGCCCTTCATAGGAGGCGAGGGACGAAAGACGGAAGAGGTTCCGCAGACCCTCCTCATTTTCTGCCCACAATGTCATATGCGTATACGCGCCTGAGCCTGACACATCGTCGCCACGTTGGGAGGGATCGCCCCATCGTTGACGGGTCTTGTCGAAGCGGGAGCCCGGTGCGACATAGGCTTCGATGCCAATAATGGGTTTTACGCCCGCGGCGGTGGCAGCTTTATAGAAGTCGGAGGCACCGTACATGTTGCCGTGGTCAGTCATCCCCACTGCCGGCATACCGAGACGATTGCACTCCGCCATGAGCTTGTCGATCTTGGCCATACCGTCGAGCATGGAGAATTCGGTGTGGTTATGGAGATGGACGAATGACGAGTTGCCCACTGCCATCTCCTCTCCTACCTAGATACCTCATTTTAATGCTCTGGCCTGCACTTTTGGAAAAATGTGGCTGTTTTCTGGGACTACTTAGCGATCTCAGAGGTGCTGTTGCGCCCGTCCGTAGCTAAGTCTAGTAGACCGTCGCAGCATCACCAGCGTCCGACAAATCAGGTCGGCAGTTAGCTCTCGGCACGGAGGATGTCGAGTGCGGTGGCGAGATCCTCAGGGTAGTCACTCTCAAACTCGACCCATCGGCCATCTGCCGGATGAGTGAACCCCAATTTCTTGGCGTGCAACCATTGTCGCTCTAACCCGAGTTTTGCGGAAAGTGTCGGGTCAGCCCCATAGGTAGGGTCACCCACACAGGGGTGGTGCAGTGCCGAGAAGTGGACGCGGATTTGGTGAGTACGCCCCGTTTCCAAATGAATGTCGAGGAGGGTCGCCCGGCGGAACACTTCCAGCGTGTCATAGTGTGTAATGGATGGTTTGCCGTCGGAGCGTACACAGAAACGCCAATCGTTTCCGCTGTGTCGGCCAATTGGAGCGTCGATAGTACCAGAGAGCGGATCCGGGTAGCCCTGCACGATGGCATGGTAGGTTTTTTCTACTGTTCGATCGCGAAACGCTTGTTTGAGGACGGTGTAGGCGTGCTCTGAGGTCGCCACTACCATTGTGCCGGAGGTTCCAGCATCCAGACGGTGGACGATCCCTTTTCGCTCCGGCGGACCGGAGGTTGTCACACGATACCCTGCTGCTGCCAATCCACCAATGACGGTCGGTCCGCTCCACCCCACGGAGGGGTGTGCGGCGACGCCCGCGGGCTTGTCCACGACGACAATATCGTCGTCGGCATACAGCACGTGCATACCGGGGACGGGTTCGGCGACCACAGTGAGGGGTTGAGGAGGGTCCGGCAGCGTGACCTCGAGGAAGCCTTCCACCATTTTGAAAGACTTTCCAATTGTGCTCCCGTCGAGGGTGACGTTCCCTTCTTCAGCGAGTACAGCAGCTGCACTACGCGAGACACCCAAGATGCGGGAAAGTGCGACATCAGTACGCAGCCCAACGAGGCCGTTAGGTACTGGCATTGCACGGTAGTCACTCATGCCCGGGACACCTGTGCGTTATCGGCTGTTGAGTCGTTTTGACGGGGCACACCAGTAAGCTTCTTCCCCGCGATAATGCAGATCACGACAATAATCACCCCAATGGTGACGGCACTGTCGGCAATATTGAAGACGGGGAACTTTCCTACGGAAATGAAATCTACGACATGCCCGGAGAATGGGGCGGGCGGGCGGAAGAGACGATCGTAGAGGTTTCCGAAAGCGCCTCCCAGGATGAGGGCGAGTCCAGCTGCCCAGGCGGAATTGGTAGAACGCCAGAGTGCGGAGGCAACTGCGGAAATGATCATCATACTGATGATCGTGATGGCTACCGTGAATTTATCTCCTAGGCCGAAAGCTGCACCAGAGTTAAGCACATGAGTGATGCGCAGGATGCCCCATGAGGCGTGGGTTTCTCCCACTGGGATGGTCGCAACAACCCATGCTTTCGTCAGGTAGTCGGCCACCAGGATAATGCCAGCGAGGGCGAAGAAGAGGCTGCGCCGTTTCGCTGCAGCCCGGCGCGCAATGACATCAGCAGGCAGGGGTGGGAGCGGCTGCTTCTTCTGTGAGGTGGACACTCTTGGCACATTCTCCTGAGGTGAGAGTGGTGGTGGGGACAGGTGGCATTATGTAGAGCAGACTGCGGGAACACTATCCGGCATGAGGAGCGAGATGGTGTTGCAGACGTAAGACTTGGAGACCTTCCACTTCTTCTTGTCGTAGACGAACTTTACCTCGCTCCCCTGGGCAGGTTGACCGGGGATAGCCATTTCCACATGCACAGTGCGGGTGGTGGGGTCGACCGGGATAATCTGGCCAGACAACGTAATAGTCGCTTTCGATTCTTGCTTCGCCTGGGTGATCTTTTCGTAAAGCTCCGGAGATTTTTCTGCACCTTGCACCGTGTCGAGTTTCTCATCGACAGGGACTTTGGGGTCGAGTGCTCGGTCTAGAAGACCTTGCAGCTGTTTGAGGGTGGGTTCGGGGACAGCGGGGCGTTTGAGAGAGCTCATGGCAGCGCTACGGCTCGCTTGCACCTCGGGCGGTACGGAGGTGGTGCACGCGGTTAACGACACCGCCGCAGTGACGGCGATGAGGGCCGCGCCGATGCGTCGTGCAGTCATGAGGCTCCCACTATGGTCCAAAGTAATGTTCTACAGTCACATTACTCGTTTTTCGGCGCGCTCTCCGCTTGGCCCTGTATTTCCTTGCTCGGCAGGTCGCTATTGACCTTTCCGTGTAAAACCCACACTCTTAAAGAGTGAGTACTCCGCGCATTGTGGTGCTAACGACGGGTGGCACCATATCTAGTACAACATCTGTCACTCTCTCTGACGGCACGTCCAGTGCGGTTCGGCCTGCCTTAGGGGGCAGCGAGCTGCTACGTGCGCTGCCCGTCGATCACCCTGCTGTCCGCGCGTTGAGTGAAGCCGTGGTGGAGGTGGTCGATGTCTATCAGAAAGATTCCTCACAGCTGCAGCCTGCTGATGTCGATGCAGTGACGGCTGCTGTGCTTGCGGCTCTGCGTGACGGGGCTAGCGGCATTGTGGTGGTGCACGGAACCGACACGCTGGAGTCCATAGCCCTGTGGTTGCAGATGGTGTGTCCACTCGCCGACTACCAGTGTCCACTCGCTGTGACAGGGGCGTCGTTCGCCGCCGATAGCGCACACCCGGATGGACCGAAGAACTTGGCAGACGCGCTCCACTTTGTGCTGCAAGACGATAGTGCGGCCGCAGTTCATGTTGTCTTTGCTGGCCGTGTCTTGCCCGCATGGGGTGTTGTGAAAATAGCTACCGACCAACAGGAGGCTTTTGCCAGTGTGAGCCCCGGGCTTGGCTTGCGGATTCCAGTCCTGCCTACGGTGACACTACCTCTCCGCCCTACGCCTCTTTTGGCTCCCGACACTCCGCTGGTACGGATTGTGACGAGTGATTTTGGGGATGACGGTTCTCTGCTGCGCTGTGCGGCTACTCCTTCACCCGATAATCCTGTTCGGGCGGTCGTCGTGGAAGCATTGGGTAGCGGTAATCTGCCGGTTGCGGCAGCCCGGACCTTATGCCGACTGCGGGCTGCCCATCCTGAGGTGGCAGTGGTGGTGACCACACGTGTTCCGTTGGGAACGGTGCAGGCTGTGTATGGCTGTCCCGGTGGAGGTGCCGAGCTCGCTGCCGCGGGTATTCCCCTTTGCCCTTACTTGCGGGCGCCACAGTGCAGAATGGTGGTGCTTGCACTACTGCAGGCAGGCTATGCGGCTGCGGAGATTGAGCAGGTGTTCCGTGCGGCAGCACAGTGTGCGAATGGTCACTCTTCGGTACGCCGGTAGAGTTCCTCCTCTGGCCAGTCGAGGCACAGGAGTGGGTCGGCAGGGGTGAGGTCGACGGTTTCTTCCGCGAACGTACGGGAGCGGCCTGGACCGGTGGTGCGCGTCTCAAATCGGACCGTCACTTTTCCTTGCCCAGCCCCCTGTACCCATCCGAACCCGTATTCAGGGTGGAGAACATCCATTCCGGCAGACCAACGGGGACGGGCTGGCATATGGAGAAGGGTGCGTTCTGACCCATACACGCCTTGCCCCGTGGAACCAGGGAGGAAAGCGGAGGAGGCTAGTGCGCCGTCATCCCGTTCTTCCTCGATCCGAACTTCCCAGTCAAGTTCGGGAAACAGGGATTCCTGTTGAATGCTGGTGAGCCCAGAAAGGCTGACCCCTACCAATCGGCAAGCCCCCACCTGCTGTGGGTCTAGGGCAAGGCGGTGGGCGAGTGTTAGGAGAGTTCGCAGATCGGTGGTGGCGTAGGGCAAGGTGGCGGAGCGGGAGACAATGGTCATGTTGACGAGTTTTTGTTTGACGGTCACGGTTCGCGCGGCCCGTCCATCGTGGAGGAGACGGCGGTGGGCATCATCCCCGTTATCGTCAATTGCTGCCATAATCCCGGCTTTGTCTGTGATGTCGGTGCGGTAAGTGGATTCTGAACTGATTTGCTTGGCGATGGCACGCTCGTGGACAGGACGGTCGTCGAACCCGCGCGCTAATGCCTGTAGTTGGCGCCCTACTGCTGAACCGAGGAGAGCAGTGACATCCCGTTCCGGGAGGTCAGCAAGATCCCCGATGGTGAGGATGTCCTCGTGTCGGAGCTTCGCTTCACTGACAGGTCCCACTCCCCATAACGCACGGACGGAGAGGGGACGGAGGATCTGGTGCATGCGAGATGCGGGGATGAGCTGAACACCATCTGGTTTTGCCATCCCAGATCCGATTTTTGCGTACTGCTTCCCCACCCCGGCGCCAAATGAGAGGCTCAGTCCGATCTCTTCGCGCACGATCTTCCGGAGCATCTCGCAATACTCCAGCACCTCGTAGCCCGTACAATCGCGTAGCTCTGCCGGTTCGAGAAAGGCCTCGTCGACAGACAGCTGCTCAATCACTGGCACGTAGTTTTGCAGGAGTCGGAAGATACGGCGGCTAACAGTGCGGTACACCTCACCACGCGTGCGGACGACGACGCCCCGCGGTTCGATCAGCCGGGCCGCCTGGTGCATGGGCATTGCAGAATGACAACCTAGAGCTCGCGCTTCATAGGAGGCTCCCGCGACGACACCTCGCCCCGACCGTCCCCCGACCAACACGGGGCGTCCTCGCAGCGTCGGGCGGGTGAGCTGCTCGACAGAGCTGAAGAAGGCATCCATATCACAGTGCAGTACCCACCGATACTGGCGGTTGGCCAGATCATGGTCGGTCAAAGGATATGCGCTGCTCACGCTGCCAGTCTAAGGCATTGGCAGCTGTCAGAGAGAAGCGGAGGTCGCCCCAGGCATTTCCGGAAATTACACCAACCTGCCGTTATGCTGGAAAGTGAAGATAGTGGGCGCTCTTTCTATCCCCTCAGTCGCCCTAGCTTGGAGAAAAAATGGAATTCATTGAAAAGGCGGCCCGTGCTCTCTGGCGTGCATGGCTCGTTGTGGGCGTGCTTGCCCTCCTTATCGGTATTGTCGCCGTGGCGTGGCCGGGTGGCACCGTGAAGGTGGTCACCATCATTTGTGCCGTCGGCATTATCATCGGCGCGCTCGCTATTATCGCCTTGTCCTTCGCAACGAAGGGCGTGTCCCCCGTCTGGGGTGTTGGCGTGTTCTTTGGCGTAGTTGGCCTTGTCATCGGTATCGCTGCAGCGGTGAACCCCGACACGTTCAGCGTGGTACTGGCTCTCATCTTTGGTCTGGTCGCACTAATTTCCGGAATTGGCAACATTGGTGCTGGCAGCATCTCTGCCGTCGCTGGTGTGGGCTGGCCGGTGATTGTCAGCGGTATTGCCCAGATCATCATCGGTCTGCTGCTCCTCATCTCGCCCTTCACGTCCCTCATCGGCATTGCCTGGGCCCTGGGAGTACTGGCAATTGCGCTGGGCATCACCATGCTGGTGTCTGCTCTGGTCATTCGCCAAACGCTGGCTAAGAATGGCGAAAACGTGTCTCTGATGGGCCGTTAGTGTCAACCACCCAGGTTTCACCTGGCTAGTGATGGGACACAAAGGGCCCCTCCCCTGCTCATGGAGCGCCGGGAGGGGCCCTTTGATATGTCGACGGAGGGACTTCTGGCTAGTCGGCGACCTTGTGCAGAGCACCAGTCACGCCATCACCCAGGTCAAGTTCTCCACCCTTGTCTGGGCTGGTGAGCGTCAGCTCTGTGGCGAGTACTTCACCGGCGATGAGGTCACGGTGTCGCTCTGCCCATGCCTGTAGTTCACTGGGGACTCCCAGAGTCAGGCTGATGCGGTCAGAGATGTCGAGGCCAGCTGCACGTCGACCATCCTGGATCTCACGGATTCGGTCCTTGGCCCAGCCTTCGGACTCGAGGTCATCATTGAGTGTCATATCGAGGATGACGAGTCCTGCACCACCGGGCAGGGCTGCCGTAGACTCGGGATCCTGTGCGACGAGACGTTGGGTGTACTCGGTGTCAAAGAGTTCGACGCCGCCAACAGTAGCGGTGCCATCAGCGTGCACCTGGTAATCCCCAGTTTTCGCCGCTTTAATGGCCTTCTGTACATCTCCACGCAGTCGCGGTGCAGCCACTTTTGCATTGACCTGCAGCTGGAATTCGCCATAGGCGGCGACATCCTCACTAAGTTTCACCTCACGCAGGTTCATTTCCTCGGCAATGATGTCCGTGAACGGGGCTAGCGCGTCCACATGCGGGATCGCCACGGTGGCAGACAGCAGCGGGAGGCGCACACGGAGTTTATGGGCCTTACGAATAGAGGAAATCGTTGAGCACACCAGACGCACACGATCCATGGCGTCCACCAGCTCTGCATCGTGCGGTAGTAGATCTGCCTTCGGCCAGTCGGTGAGGTGCACTGACTCGCCACCGGTGAGACCACGCCACATGACTTCCGTAGCAAACGGCAGCAGCGGTGCAGCCAGACGGCACGTTACCTCGAGCACAGTGTAGAGAGTATCGAACGCGTGCTTGGTATCCTGGCTAGACTGTTCCCCCTCCCAGAAGCGAGTGCGGGAACGACGCACATACCAGTTGGTGAGTGCATCAATGAAGAGGCGAAGGGTCTCACACGCGTTGGCGATGTCCGTATTCATCATCT
This sequence comes from uncultured Lawsonella sp., assembly GCF_947252745.1. Taxonomy (NCBI): domain Bacteria; kingdom Bacillati; phylum Actinomycetota; class Actinomycetes; order Mycobacteriales; family Lawsonellaceae; genus Lawsonella; species uncultured Lawsonella sp. The sequence continues at coordinate 42,877 of NZ_CAMXWW010000003.1, forward strand.
GCTCAGTGAGGGTGTCCCGGGTCTCCGCCAGCTTCGCAAGAATGTAGCGGTCCAGCATATTGCTGCTGTCAGTACGGAAAGTAGCCTCTTCGGAAGCATACATCTGGAAGAAACTGTAGGCGTTCCACAGCGGGAGCAGCGCCTGCCGAACCCCGTCACGAATGCCTTGCTCGGTCACTATGAGGTTGCCACCACGCAGAATTGGGGAGGACATAAGGAACCAGCGCATAGCGTCAGACCCATCGCGGTCGAACACTTCGTTAACGTTAGGGTAGTTCCCCTTCGACTTGGACATTTTGAGGCCGTCATTGCCGAGGACGATGCCATGGGCGACCACAGTCTTGAACGAGGGATTGTCAAAGAGAGCGGTAGCGAGAACATGCAGCGTGTAGAACCAGCCACGCGTCTGACCAATGTACTCGACGATGAAATCGCCCGGGTAGTGGGACTCGAACCACTCTTTGTTCTCGAAGGGGTAGTGTACCTGTGCGTACGGCATGGAACCGGATTCAAACCAGCAGTCGAGAACCTCAGGAACGCGACGCATCATGGATTGACCAGTGGGGTCATCCGGGTTGGGGCGAACCAGCTGGTCGATTTCGGGGCGGTGGAGGTTGGTGGGGCGGACACCAAAGTCCCGCTCGATCTCGTCGAGAGAGCCGTAGACATCCGTACGAGGATAGCGAGGGTCATCTGATTCCCACACAGGGATTGGTGCACCCCAGTAGCGGTTACGGCTGATGTTCCAGTCGCGGGCATTGGAGAGCCACTTACCGAACTGCCCGTCACGAATATGGCTGGGGATCCAGTTGATCTCCGCATGGTTAAGTTCAACCATGCGCTCCCGGAACTTGGTAACGGCAACGAACCAGCTGGGTAGTGCCATGTAGATGAGGGGTTCACCTGAGCGCCACGAGTGTGGGTAGGAATGGTCGATGGTTTCCTGCCGGAATAGCCGGCCAGCAGCTTTCAGATCCTTGATGACCCGCGGGTTAGCATCGAAGACCAGCAGCCCTTCATAGTCCGGCACGTCAGCGGTGAACTTACCGTCCATATCAACGGGTATCACCGGGGAGATGCCGAAAGCGTTGCAGGTGGCCATATCGTCTTCACCGAAGGCGGGAGCTTGGTGGACGACACCCGTACCGGAATCCATGGTCACATAGTCAGCCGGGAGGATCTGGAACGAATTCTCATTGTCGGCAAAGCAGTCGAAGGCAGGAGTGTAGTGCAGACCGGCAAGCTCGCGGCCTGTCACCCGTGCCAGCACCTCCGGCTTTTTGCCGAGTTCGCGGGCGTAGGCAGACAGCCGAGCTTCGGCGAGGACGACGCGCATCCCAGCTAGAGCCGCGGGGGCCTTCTCCCCCGCTACCTCTACCACTACATAGGATTCGTTGGGGTGCACAGCAATTGCGAGGTTGGAGGGCAGGGTCCAGGGAGTGGTGGTCCAAATGATGGCTGCCGCACCGTTAAAGGGGGTTCCGGCGAGTTCATGGTCCGCTGGGACACACAGCGGCATGGTGATCGTGATAGCCGGATCTTGACGCATCTTGTAGGCGTCATCCAGGTGGGTTTCCTGGTTGGAGAGCGGAGTGTGCTCTGCCCATGAGTAGGGCAGCACTCGGAAGCCCTTGTAAATGAGTCCCTTATCGTAAAGGGTCTTGAATGCCCACAGGACGGACTCCATGTAGCCGAGGTCAAGGGTCTTATAGTCGTTCTCGAAATCGACCCAGCGTCCTTGGCGTGTGACGTAGTCTTTCCATTCTTGGGTGTATTGCAGAACGGACTTCTTGCAGTAGGCGTTGAACTCGGCAAGCCCCATGTCGTCGATCTCGGCGCGATTCTTGATTCCCAGCTGCTTTTCCGCTTCCAGCTCGGCGGGCAGCCCATGGGTGTCCCAGCCGAAACGACGGTCCACTTTGTAGCCAGCCATGGTGCGGAAACGGGGCACGATGTCTTTTACGTAGCCGGTGAGGAGATGGCCGTAGTGCGGAAGGCCGTTAGCGAAGGGAGGACCATCGTAGAAGACATATTCTTCGGCACCTTCACGCTGTGCGATGGAGGTTTTGAAGGTGTTGTTGTCTTCCCAGTACTTCAGAACCTGCTGCTCGAGTTCCGGGAAGGAGGGGCTGGAGGTGCCTCGACCCTGGGTCATATCGACTTTGGGATAGGCGGCGCCTACGCCGGTCGTGGTTTTCTGAGAATCAGTACTCATCGACGGAGCTACTCCTCGTGTCTAGCTAAATGTGTCCGGGACACGGGGACGAGGCTGTAGGCTCCGCGGTACCACCCCGCTTGGTTGTAGCTCATCCACAACCCGCTTCGTTGGAGCTATGTCGGGCTCTCCCGTCCGGTTCTACTGGGCTAGACGCTGTTCTTCCGGAGACTCCCCGGTGATGGCCGGATCACTGCCAGGTCTTCATTCTACGTTTTCCCTTGCGAAACTCCCAATAAGAGCTATGAGAAATCCCCTACCCACTGGGTGAACAATGAGTAACTTGTAAACACACAAAACCCCGCACAGTGTATGCGGGGTTTAAAGAGGCTGCAGTCCGAGCGAGCAACGCCTAGTTGTCGGCGTTGACCTCAACGACATCGGGGGCAGGTACGTCTGTTTCGACAGCCCGATCATCTGCTGCTACCCCATCGACGAGCGCCGCGGCTTCGTCATCCGCCTTCTTCTTCCGATTCTTGACGATGTCCACGATAAGGAAGATGAAGCCAAGAACGCAGACACCGATACAAGCCCAGGCAAGGGGGAGAATACCGGTGGTAAGGGCAGCAACCAGAAGTGCGAGTCCGATGACAGTACAGACGAGAGCGAGGATGAGCATAACATTCCTTGGTATATGGCCGACGTGTCGACACTTCGATCCTACCCCAGGTAGTTATGCGAGAGGCGGGCTAGTTGGAGGAAGTAGGCAGGTTCTCACTAACAGCGAGCCCCCGCCACGGGACAGGCGGGAGCTCAGAAGTGCAGCAACAGTAGGGTGGCGCTACTGCCACCCTACTGTCACCCAATGTGTGACTCGGTTTCTCGAAGTGAGAGAAGATTTAGCTATTGGAGAAGCTGTCTCCGATGTTGGATCCGCGCAGATCTGCCAACTGGCCTTCAAGGAGGTCTTGCAGGCGAGCGCGGTACTGGCGCTCGAAGGTACGCAGCTGGTCGATACGGCCTTCCAGGACGGAGCGCTGCTGGTTGATGGTCGCCATCACTTCAGTGTGCTTGCGTTCGGCCTCAGCTTCCATGTGGGCAATGGCGGCTTCGGTCTCATTCATCCGGCGGTCAGCAGTGTCATTGGCCTCCGTTACCATACGGTCAGCCTCGGAACGTGCGGAGGAGAGCATCTCGTCGGCTTCGCGGCGGGCATCGCCAGTAAGACGGTCTGCCATTTCCTGGGCCATGCCAAGGATGTGGGCAGCCTTGAGGTTGGTTTCGGCGTCGCCCGGGACGGAGGAGGCGGCAGGAGCTGGGGCGGGGGCGGGAGCAGCGGCGGGAGCCTTAGCGGTGGCGGCACGAGCAGCCTCTGCGTCGCTACGGGCAGCGTCGGCATCACTCCGGGCAGCATCGATTTCCTGCTGTGCGGCAGCGACGGAATTCTGCGCCTCATCAAGCTCGGTGGTCAGTTCAGAAACGCGCTGCTGCAGGTCCGAGTTCTCTTCGATGAGCCGACTCAGTTCAACCTCGATGAGGTCGAGGAACTGGTCGACCTCATCCTCGTTGTAGCCGCGCTTGCCGATGGGCGGACGGCTAAACCCTACATTGTGTACGTCTGCTGGGGTCAGCGTAGGCATGGGAACTCTCCCTCTCTTTTTCTCACGAGTCACATGAGTTTACACACATAATACTGCCATAACGGCAGCGTTCTTTATGAAAAAACTGCAGTCCATTGAAAAGCCTAGCGGACTTTTCCTTTTGACTCCTAGTTCTGAAACGACTTCTTCACCTAGGAATCTGGAGGAAAGCCCAGTTCAGTTATGAAAATAGGCTTCCCAGAGTCACTGGTGTTGCACCCAGGTTGACAGTAAGAGACACCAGGACACTGACAACGAGGAATACGATAATGGGAGAGAAATCCAGCCCTACTCCCCCAATTCCCACCGGACGCAACACCTTCCGGATGGGGACAAGGCACCAATCGGTGGCCCGAAAAACAACCTCCAAGACGGCTGCCAATTTCGGCCCCGGAGACCACGATCGTCCGAAGGAGTGGATCATCTCTACCGTGATCCGCACAATGAGCAAAAGCCACAGAATGCGCAGCAGGTAGTACACCACAGTTGCAAAGACAGTCACAGATTCACCTTACCGAGATTCTTCCTCTTTCGCCGATATCAGCGCTGGATAGAAGCGTGCAACAGCCCACTCTGAACCGCCTGACTGTCGGAACCCGAGGTGCGTTACGCTTCGTAATCCCGTTCTAGTCGGCGTCGTTCTCCGTCATCGATGACAGTTTCTGCCGGGGACAGCAAGAAAACCTTCTTAGCGATACGTTCAACCGAACCATTCAGCGCAAACACTAAACCCGAAGCGAAATCAACGAGCCGCTGGCCAAGGTCACTATCCAGCTTCGACAGGTCCATCACCACCGGGTTACCATCACGGAAACGCTGGCCGATGAGCTCCGCTTCCGCGTAGCTCTTGGGGCTTACTGTGGTGATCTGTGCTGAATGGCGTTCAGGTGTATAGGGGCGCGCATCAGCCTGACGCGACCCACCATAGCGACTGCGGTCAAGCGGAGGAAGCGGGGTGCTGCCTGCACGCGTCGGGGCGGCGTAGTCGTCCTGGTAGGAGTCGCCGTAACCGTAGCCGTCACCGTACTTGTCGTCATAGTCATCAGACTCTACATAGTCTTCGACATAGTCAGGTTGTTCGGCGGGCGATGCCATGCCGAAGAACTCCTTCGCGTTTTGGATAAAGCCCATTGGTGCCTCCGTATCTTGGATTATGGATGATGGGTCTCTGTACGCTTGCCCGTGGGGCAAGCAGGATTAGTGGGTGGGACGTGGGCCAAGGATGGCCGTTCCGACTCGAACACAGGTCGAACCGTGGGCGATGGCCTGCTCCATATCCCCCGTCATACCAGCAGAAATCTTTGTGGCATGCGGATGGTTGGTGCGTAGCTGCTGACTGAGATCGTAGAGATGCGCAAAGGCAGCACTGGGGTCTGCATCCAACGGCGGTACTGACATTAGCCCGCGTAGAACGAGATGGTCGGAGTCGTCGACAAGATCAGCAAGTTCTGGGATGTCACTCTCCAATGCTCCACCACGCGCAGTATCTCCATCCAAACTGACCTGTAGATACACACCCAGTTGTGAATTCTCCCGGGAGCCATCGTCGAGAGCTCGTTGCATCCCCCGCTCAAGGCCTTTGACCAGAGGTACGGAATCAACAGAATGGACACTGTGTGCCCACCGGGCGACTGCATTGCACTTATTGCGTTGCAGTTGCCCAATCATGGACCACTCCGCGGGTGTTCCGGCGAGAACATGCTCGACCGCATCATGTTCAAGCAAGTCGTGTGCTTTTTGCCGAGCCTCCTGTTCGCGGTTTTCGCCAAAGGTTCGAACGCCAAGACGAACCAGCTCAAGGACGTCGTCGAGCGGATGGAACTTGGTGACGACCATGAGGGTGACATCCTCACGGGATCGTCCTGCACGCTGGCAGGCCTCTGCGATGCGGTCGAGAGTCGCCTGATAGCGGGATGCAATGGTGTTGTCAGTCATTGGTACTGCTCCTCCAAATGACGCCGGCTTGGCACCCCGTCTTGTGTTCCCGATAGGTACTGAAGAAGGCGAGGTCTTCAATCGTGCAACGCGGATCGACGGTGACACCTGCGAGCCCTGCTGCAACGAGCTGGTGGGCAATGCCGCGCCGCAGATCTAAAGAAGGCTGTCCAGTAGCTGTCCGAGCGCGAGTGTGCGGAACGTGGGCTTCCATATCTTCCGCCATTGCCTCTGAGACAGCCATCTTGCGGCCGGTGGCGGAGGGACCAAGAAGCGCATGCATGCGGTGAGGATCAGCCCCCAACTCACGCATGGCGTCCAGGGTAGCGGTAACAAGCCCTGCTCGAACTCCTAGTGCCGAACCATTGAGAGCGGCGATCACACCCGCTTCATCGTCTCCTAACAGCACGGGGACAGCGTCCGACGTCAGTACGACAAGAGCAAGGTTAGGTGCGGTAGTGACGAGCGCATCGGTGGCCGGGATAGGGTCGGGGAAACGACTGTCCGCGGTTGCCTCGACAACGCTGACATGGGGGCTTTGGAGTTGTTCCATATAGACAAAACGGTCGAGTGGGAGCTGGAGTTTCTCGGCGAGCCTTTCCCTGTTGCGGGTGACGGTGACGGGGTTATCTCCCACATCCAGGGAAAGGTTCAATCCGTGGTAGCGGCCGGTGGAATAACCGCCAGCTCGGGTGGTGATGACACGCCTTACCTGCAGATTGCCTGGCTGTGAAAGCCTATTGGCAGTCTGTGTGGGGGTAGAAGGCGCAGTCATGACACGTTCACCAGAAACAGCAGAACCGTCCGTTACCTCATGAAGGGCGGGATATCGATGTCGTCTTCGTCGGAGACCCGGGTGGCGCGCTGACGGATGCTCATTCCGGAGCTCTTCTCAGCGACCTCCTCAAAGCTTTCCTCGTCCTTGGCAGTTCCATTGTCGAAGACACGGGCGGGCGGTTCCCCACCCTCGAATCCAGCTGCCACAACGGTGACGCGAACCTCATCACCTAGCGAGTCATCGATGACAGTACCGAAGATGATGTTGGCATCCGGGTGTGCTTTTTCACGGACAATGCTGGCAGCTTCGTTTGCTTCGAAGAGACCCAGGTCAGATCCACCGGCGATGGACAGCAGGACACCTTTGGCGCCTTCCATGCTGTATTCCAACAGCGGCGAGTTGATAGCGGCGTCCGTGGCCTTACTAGCGCGATCGTTGCCGGATGCGCGGCCGATACCCATGAGTGCGGCACCGGAGTCTGCCAGAACAGATTTCACGTCAGCGAAGTCGACGTTAATGAGGCCCGGTGTGGAGATCAGGTCGGTGATGCCCTGTACACCATTGAAGAGCACCTCATCCGCCTTGGAGAAGGCGTCGTTGATAGAGATGGTCTTGTCTTCTTGCTGAAGCAGCCGATCGTTGGGAATGGTGATGAGGGTGTCGCAGGCATCGCGCAACTTTTCAATACCATTAGCAGCATTTTCTGCACGCCGCTTCCCTTCGAAGGAGAAGGGCTTAGTCACCACGGCAACGGTCAGTGCCCCGAGGTCGCGGGCGATGCCCGCGACGATGGGGGCACCTCCGGTACCTGTGCCGCCGCCCTCACCGGCGGTCACGAAGACCATGTCGGCACCCGTCAGGACATCCTCAATGTCCTGCGAGTTGTCGCGGGCAGCACGCTCCCCCACTGCGGGGTCGGCACCAGCGCCAAGGCCACGTGTGGTGGATTGCCCGATATCGAGTTTGGTGGGGGCATCGCAATCAAGGAGGTCTTGTTCATCGGTATTCAGGGCAATGAAATCGACGCCGGTCATTCCTTCGCCGATCATGCGCTTGATGGCGTTGGTCCCACCGCCACCGATGCCGACCACTTTGATGACGGCCAGATTGTGTTGTGGCGTAGTCATTGGAAAAGCTTCTCCCGTCTAAAGCTGAGGTTGAAGGTTAGGGGAGTCCTTCAGTGTGGATAAAGGATAAAGATCCTCAGAAGTGGGCCAAAGATGACACACCGGGAGAAACGTAATTAATTCGCCGCCAGCAATCTTCCCGGTTAACGTCGCGTAGGAAGCTCTGGGTTGGCAACATTCCAGGTCGTCCCCGACTGGGTTAACACAATCCGCATGGACTGCACTTTCTCGTCAAGACGAGAGGGAGATCCCAGCTCAACCATCCGACCATCACGCAGCCGCAAGACCACCATTGCCGCAGAGGTGACGTCGATAGTGCGGACACGACGCACAATGTCCTGCGGTAATTCTTGTGCAGTTTTCAGGGCAGCTTCTCGCTGGAGCGTATTGTGCAGCGGGTCGGGCACCACGATTTCCGGGATGCGGAGGGTGGGACGTCTCACCACCATGGCGACACCGGCCGTATCCATCTCGTAAAGTTTGCCTTCTGCTGCAAAGTACGCCACCGGCACGCGTTCCGTGATCGCAATTGTCACCAGGTGTGGATAGCTTTTCTCCACCCGTACGCGTTTTACCCGTGGCAACGCTGCCACACGTACCGCTATGTCATGGGTACTGAGCTGCGCCATGCGTGACTCCATTGGTACCTGAGCCTGTCGAAGAACCTGTTGCTGAGTCAACACGCGCAGCCCTGCCACCGAGGTCTCCGTCACCAGGAATAGAGGCGTTGTGAAGAGCACAATCGCAACGGCCATGGTGGCAGTGAGGATAAGCCCAAGAATCGTCTGGAGGGCTGTGCGGAGTGCGTGCGAGAGAGCTGCACGACGTTCCTCTGACACAATTAGCCTTTCAGGAGAGCGATAATAGCGTCAGCTTCCATGGTAACGTTGCCCGCTCCCATGGTGAGGACGATGTCTCCGGGTTCTGCGATTGCGGCTACGTCGTACGGAACCTTGGAGAAGTCCGGCTGGTACTTGTGCGGAATAGTGAGCTGTCGAGTAATCAACTCGCTGGTAACGCCCGGCATTGGGTTTTCCCGGGCACCGTAAATATCGAGCACAATCGCATAGTCGGCCAGATCCAGAGCATGCGCAAACTCAGTGGCGAACTGCTCAGTACGTGAATACAGATGCGGCTGGAAGCAGACAACGACACGCCCCGGGTGTCCCAGACCCTGCGCGTCTGCATCGGCAACTTCGCGGGCGGCAGTAAGTACCGCACGTGCCTCCGTCGGATGGTGGGCGTAATCGTCGTACACACGTATACCGCCAACCTGTCCGTGGTACTGAAAACGACGGTTCACCCCACCGAAGTGCGTTAATGCTTCGAGTGCAGCCCGCATGTCTCCCCCATACTCGCGGACAGCCACGAGCGTGGACAGTGCGTTGAGCGCCATGTGTTCACCGGGCACGGGGAGCACCAACTCACGCGAGCTGTCATCCCCCGCCAGACGTATCCGGGCGGCCAAACCATCGAGAGTGGGCTCCCATGCTTCTAGCACACCACCCATCGGAATACCGTCGCGTTGCGCTTGGGCTGCTGCCGTCGCGGTCCCATAGCCCAACACCCGGATGCCGCGTTGGGCTGCGTACAGGGCCAAGGTACGAGACCCCGGATCATCCACGCAGACAATCAGTGCCCCACCAGGTTCAATGCAATCGAGAAAATCGGCAAAAACCTGGCAATATGCTTCAGCTGTGCCGAAAAAGTTCAGATGATCAGGTTCAACATTGGTGACGATGGCAATACTCGCCCGATATTGCAATAGGGAGGCATCGGATTCGTCAGCTTCTGCAATAAAAAGGTCACCGGAGCCATGATGGGCATTAGTGCCGGTCTCATGCAACGCGCCGCCCACCGCGAAGGATGGGTCGCATCCGAATCCTTGGAAGGAAACGATGGCCATGGAGGTCGTGGAGGTTTTCCCGTGGGTTCCGGCCACCAACAGAGTACGGTAACCCTTCATAAGTTGGGCGAGGACCTGAGAACGGGTGCGAATGGGAATTCCCAAACGTCGTGCTTCCCGCAACTCCGGATTGGTGTCAGGGATGGCAGCGTAGGAAACAATAACGCACGAGGGACGTTCCGAGAGAAGGTCCAGGTTGGCGATGTCATGCCCAACGGCGACTTTAGCACCCCGCGCACTCAACGAGACTAGTGCACGTGAGTCGCGTACATCGGATCCGCTGACTTCACCGCCACGGGCTAGCAGGATACGAGCCACACCCGACATTCCTGCGCCACCAATGCCGATCATGTGGACGTGTTGAAGTTCCGGAGGAAGGGTAGCAGTCAACATTTATGGTCTCTCCTACTAGTGTCCGGCGTTAAGGGGATAGTCGACGAGCTCACAGGCTGCCCGCGCGACCGCATCAGCCGCATTGCGGGAACCGGCACTAAAAGCGCCCGCTACCGCCGCCTGATACTTGTCGGGAGTGGTGAGAAGTTCGTCCGCCCAGTCAATTACCTGTTGGGCTGTAAGATCGTGGTCTTCGATGAGAATACCGCCACCGGCTTCCACAACCGGCTGCGCATTAAGGGCTTGCTCACCGTTACCGATGGGCAACGGCACATAGAGGGCAGGGAGTCCCACCGCCGAGATTTCGGCAACCGTCATAGCCCCAGAACGACAGATGACGAGGTTGGCAGCCGCATAGGCAAGGTTCATAGCAGAAATGTAGGGTACTTGCACTTGGGCGGGGGCCCCGGATGGAGCGACGTTTCGGGCGATAATGCCGGCTGGAAGCAAAAGATCCTCCGCGCCTTCCGGAGCACCTCCCAGCACCGGATCAGCACTATCGTAGTTTTTCGGTCCCACTGCTTGGAGAACACCGATGTTCTTCTCGGCAAGGCCTGGCAGGGCATCATGCATGACACGATTGAGCGACTGAGCTCCCTGCGAACCACCAAATTCAAGAAGAACGGGGGCATCCTGGTCGAGTCCAAAAAACTCGCGAGCTTCCCGGCGGAGTGCCACTCGATCAAGCTGAGTAATGGCGGGTCGGACGGGAATGCCGACAACCTCAATGGGGAATCCACAGCCTGGTACTGCCCCGAGCACTCGATCTGCGTGGCGTGCCCCAATTTTGTTGGCGATACCCGCCCGCGCATTCGCCTCATGGACCACATAGGGGATGTGGTGACGTCCCTTGCGGGCGGCCAGGTAAGCGGACATCGAGACGTAGCCGCCAAAGCCGATGAGCACATCTGCCTCCACCTCATCCATGATGGCGCGGGCCTGTTTCACGGACCGGCTGAGACGACCCGGTACGCGGAAAAGCTCTGTCGTGACACGCCGCGGCAGGGGAACTGCCTCAATCATCCGCAGATCGTAGCCGCGTGCCGGGACAAGGTCCTTTTCTAAGCCGCGCTCTGTTCCCAGCGCGGTAATGCGAATGCTGGGGTCGAGTGCTGTAAGCGCGTCAGCAACCGCCATAGCAGGCTCGATATGGCCGGCTGTTCCACCACCAGCAACTACTACAGAGAGGGGCTTCGATGTCATCCTTTGTCCTATCGTGTGAGGTTGTCCAGAGCGGAAAACTTAGAGCTAGGCCGGGGGTGGCCCACCGTAACGGGAGTCACCACCACTCCCTCGCGAGGGCGGATTCCAACGCCTGCCTTGCGGTCGCTCCAGCGGAGGTAATGTACGTGGCCCATCTGGCCGGCTTTCCCATGGGGGCAAGGGGGCGTCAGCAGGATAGGGACGCGATGAGCGCGCCGGGTCTCCCCCGTTCATGCGTGGACGCGTCGCTCCCGAGCGTGGGTCAACGGATAGCCCCTCGTTTCCACGCGTCCGCAGATCACGAGGCGACGCAGCTTGTTTACGGGACGGTTGCCAGCTGGCTGAGGAACCACGGGGAGAATCTAGGGTTGCGGACGGGGTTGGCGCCCGGGGAGGGCCGGGGCGTGGGTGAGACCACCGAGGGTCGGTACTCCGTGACGCTGTATCAACGGTCGAGTGCTCCCCTACCATCCATCGGGCGAGGTTAGTAAAGCGACCGAAGTCGGGCGTGTCATCCACAGCGTAGACAGGGGGTACTGGCAGCCGCAATGCTCTCCCAAACTTGCCACTACCTGTACTAATCGCAGCTATGGCAGCGCGCTCATGGCGGGCAGTGCTGGTAATGAGACCTAGTAGGAAGAGCGTTGTTACCGTAGCGGATCCACCGGCAGAAATAAGTGGCAGCTGGAGACCCGTCACAGGGAAAAGTCCCACCACATATCCCATGTTGATGAAGGCCTGTACGACCACGGAGGTAGTACCCACACAGGCAATGAGTCGCAGTGACGGATCCAACACTCGCCGGGCTATGCGTAAGCCAACAAAACCGAGGACAGTGTAGAGAACTGCAACGACGAGGGCGCCAATAAATCCAAGTTCCTCACCAATGATGGCAAAGATAAAGTCATTCGGAGCCTCAGGGAGATAGAAGTATTTTGCTCGCGATTGTCCCAGCCCCACGCCGGTGAAACCGCCGTCAGCGAGCGCCAGCTGTGCTTGACGTGCCTGGTAGCCCACGCCCTGGGCGTCATAGCTCCCACCGGTGAGCTGGTGCCAATAGGTAATCAGACGGTCGGTTCGGAAACCAGTGGTGAGCGTCAGGATAAGAAAGAGGACGGCAGCGCCGCCTGCAGTGATCCAGATAACCGAGCCGGGTAGACGACCAAAGAAGAGGAAGGCCAAGAGCACCACGCCACAGGTAACGGCCATACCCAAGTCCTTTTGCAGAATGACCAGCACAATGACGGGAATGAAGAGCCCCATCGGACGTAACGTGTCACCGATTTTCGACATGGGGGTGAGCTGCCCTAAGTAGAGGGCAACAACCATAATGATGATGACTTTAGCGAGCTCAGAGGGTTGGAAGGCGACTGGCCCGAAGTCGAACCAGGAGCGTGCACCATTGCGCTCCTGGCCGATGCCGGGAATCGCCACCAAAATCAGCAGCACTATGGAGAGGAGGTAGAGGGGGAATGCGATCTTTCGAAGCAGAGAGAACGGCACTCGTAGCGCTATATAAAAGCCCACCCATCCTATGATCATGAAGATGCATTGACGGATGAAGACGGAGTAGTAGTTGCCGTAATCGCGTAGTGAGGCGGGGCCGGAGGCATCAAGCACCATCACGACACCAAGAATGGAGAGGATGATGCACAGCGTCACCATCAGGTGGGCATCTGCTAGTGGCCCGGTGTAGTAGTTTCGGAATCCGGCAGCCAACCGCTGGAGGCTCGTCTTGATCGACCCATCCGCTGTTCGCGGTGGTGTACCCGAGGCGGGTCGTTCGGCATCTGTATTGTGCGCAGACACGGCCGTGCCGGAGCGCTGAGTGGACTCAGTCGTCATAGTGTCCTCCCTTCTCCGGTCACGAAGTGGCATACGCTGTCTTAGTGTTTGAGAACCTCCGCGGCGAACAGATCGCCACGTTGTCCATAGCCAGTAAACATGTCGTAACTGGCGGCTGCGGGGGCCAGCAGCACGGTATCTCCGGGCTGTGCCATTGCGCGGGCGGCTGCGACGACCTCTGCCATCGCTCGCTCGGTCTCCGTGGGAGGAGGCGGCGTATCTGTACCGTCGTCTCCCGTAGTTACCCGTACCACGGGTAACTCTGGTAGCTGGCGGTGGAGCGCCTCGACAATAAGATCTCCATCTTTCCCCAGAATAACCGCACCGCGCAGACGCTCCCCCACTTCGTCAATGAGGGGTGCGATATTTGCGCCTTTCAATTGTCCGCCGGCGACCCAGACGATGGAGGGGTACCCCAACATCGAGCTGCGTGCCGCGTGGGGATTGGTTGCTTTGGAATCATCAACATAGGTTACGCCGCCAACGGTCCCCACCACTGCGTTGCGGTGAGGCGCCACCTCGAAGTTCTGTAACGCGATGTTCACATCCTGCGGCATCGCTCCTGCCGCCAGAGCGAGCGCAGCAGCTGCACCAGCATCAAGGATCCCAGCTGGACCAGACGGGTGAATATCGGCGCACTCGATAAGGAAACGGGCTTCCTCATTTGGGCCAAAGGCGTTGTCGAAAAGCCCGTTCTCGTGGACGCCTATCTGGCCACGCAGTGGTTCTCCCGTACGGAAACCCACCACGAAATGTGCTGAGCATTTCTCTCCGGCTGCGGCAGCACGGGGGTCGTCAAGTCCCACGATCCCGTAGAGGCCGGTAAGCACTCGCGCTTTCGCGGCGGCGTATGCGTCGACTGAGCCGTGCCAGTCTAAGTGGTCTTCGTCAATGTTGAGAAGTGCTCCCGCAAGCGGTGTCACGCTGGGAGCCCAATGGAGCTGGAAGCTCGAAAGCTCACACACCAATACATCGGGATGGCTGGGGTCGAGTAGCGCGTCCTCAATGGGGTAGCCGATATTGCCGCAAGCGACCGCAGACATTCCAGCCTGCTGGCAGATGGCTGTGGTCATACCCACTGTGGTGGTTTTTCCGTTGGTACCGGTGACGACAAGCCACACTCGGGAAGGACCACAAAGGTTGGCTTTATCGACGTGCCAGCACAATTCAACATCGCCCCAGACGGGGACGCCAACTGCCTGTGCAGCAGCAAAAAACGGGTGATGAGGGGGGATACCTGGGCTGGTGACGACCAATGCTGCATCTGCCAGTGAAGCCTCAGCTTCGGCCATGGTGAGGATGTCCACCGCTAGTTCTGTGGCGGCTGCACGTGCAGCTTCATTGTCATCGACCAGCACGGCGGTGGCCCCAATGTGCTGAAGGAGTCGCACAGCGGCGCGGCCAGAAACACCTGCGCCGAGGACCAGGACACGCTGGTGAGTGAGATTGAGGGGCATCGCTGGCATTTACACCGCCACCTTAGAGAGCCAATCGGCGTAGAACACGGCAAGACCTAGGCCGGCGGAGAGACCAGCCAGGAGCCAGAATCGGACAATGACCGTGGTCTCTTTCCAACCGCCGAGCTCGAAGTGGTGATGGAAGGGTGCCATTCGCAGAATGCGTCGGCCAGTAGCTTTATAAAAGCCCACTTGGAGCACCACGGAGAAAATTTCGATGACGAAGAGGGCACCAATGACGACCATGAGCAGCTCTGTGCGGGTGACGATCGACACGCCTGCTACCAGACCGCCGAGTGCAAGAGAGCCGGTGTCTCCCATGAAGATCTTGGCAGGGTTGCAGTTCCACCACAGGAAGCCAATACAGGCTCCGAGGGCGGCGGCGCACAACATGGAGACATCTAGCGGATCTCGCACCTGGTAGCAGCCGATGGCATTGCCGGTGGTGGAACAAGCATTGCGGAACTGCCAGAAGGTGATAATGGTGTAGGTACCCATCACCAGCGCCATTGAACCTGCTGCTAGGCCATCCAGGCCATCGGTAATATTGACGGCATTCGACCAGGCGGTGATGACAAAGTAGGCGAAAATAATGAAGATGATGCCACCGCCGGCAGCCATGCTGAGGACTGGAATATCCCGAGTGATGGAGAAGAACTTAGAGGCAGGAGTGAGCCCATGTTCGTTGGGGAAGAAAATAGCCAGGCTAGCAAAGAGAATAGCGGAGACGAATTGCCCGAAGAATTTTGCTTTGGGGCTCAAACCAAGATTGCGGTTTTTGAATACTTTGATGCCGTCGTCTGCAAAACCAACCAGACCTAGACAGGTGGTGAGCATTAGTACTAGCAAACCAGATGCTGCTGGACCGCCTCGACCTGTCACCGCACCAACAATGACACCGGAGAAATACCCAGCCCAGATGCCGATCAGAATAGCCAAGCCGCCCATTGTTGGGGTGCCGGCCTTCACGAGGTGACTTTGTGGCCCATCTTCCCGAATCTCTTGGCGAATGCCGCCCTGCCGGAACTTTTTGATAAGCACTGGGGTCAGCAAAATGGAGACCAAGATTGACACGCACAGCGCAACAATAATTTGAGCCACTAGTTCGATCCTTTACTCAGCTGCTCCATTGGCGGCAGCGCTTATTGCGTCCGCAATGGTCCAGAGTCCAACAGCCTGCGATGCCTTGACCAAGATCACGTCACCTGGGTGGCGATGCTCGGTAAGGTAAGAGACTGCGTCCTCCTTATTATCTACGCTCACCACGGAAACTCCCATATCCTGGGCTGCGTCGCATAGGGAATCCATCTCTGCACACCGCCCCACCAACACCACATGGTCGATGCCGCAGGCAGCGAGCGTTTCGGCGAGGGCTGCATGTTGTGTGACCGACTCCTCCCCTAGTTCTCCCATCATTCCCAGCACAGCCCAGCTGTTCCGATGAGTATCCGGGGCGGGGTGTGCCATCGCGCCAAGCGCGCTGAAGGCGGCTCGCATAGAGTCCGGGTTCGCGTTGTAAGAGTCGTTAATGACAATGGTGCCGTCAGCAAGCTCACGTACTTCCATGCGGCGACCAGAGGTGATGGTGGCAGAGCGCAAGGCCTTGATCGCTCGTTTCATTGGGATATCGCAGGCGTGCGCCACAATAAGGGCGGCGAGGGAATTAAGCACGTTGTGTTGGCCGGAAACTGCCAGTTCAACCGGATATTCCTCCCCCATAGTGACAAGGGTATAGCTGGCTCGGGAGAGCTCATCGAGGCGAATATTCTCGGCAGTGAAGTCGGCACTGGGGCGCGTACCGTAGGTGATGACACGAGCGGAGGTGCGTTGGGCCATTTGGGACACGCGTTCGTCATCAGCGTTGAGGACAGCGAAACCACCATAGGCTGCTGCGGGGAGAGCCTCAACGAGCTCGCCTTTCGCTTGCGCGATAGCCTCTTGCGATCCGAACTCGCCAAGGTGGGCGTGTCCTACATTGAGAACCACACCGATGCTGGGGGCTACAATGTCTGCCAAATCACGGATGTGTCCAATCCCCCGGGCTGACATTTCGAGGACGAGAAAGCGGGTATCACGGTCAGCCCGCAATGCAGTCCAGGGAAACCCCAACTCGTTGTTAAAGGAACCGGGAGGGGAAACGACAGGGCCTCCCACCGCAAGTACCTGGCTGACGAGGTCTTTCGTGGTTGTTTTTCCAGAGGAGCCGGTGATACCCACGACTGTTAGCGTTTCTTCTGCGACGAGAGTCTTCACGACATGTCGGGCGAGCTTCCCCAATGCCTGCAGGACAGCCGCAGCAGATCCGTCTTCGTCATTTTCCAAGGCGGTGGCGTTGGTGTCGATCTTCCCGAGTGGCTGCACCATAATTGCTGGCACATCCACGGGTCGGCTGGCGAGCACTGCTGCAGCTCCTGCTGCGATTGCGGTAGTTGCAAAGTCGTGACCATCGACGCGCGCCCCGGGAATACAGAGGAAGAGACCCCCGGGGGTTACTTTCCGACTATCGAATTCAACAGTGCCGTCCACGATGGTCTGTGGGTCCGCTGCCTCATTAAGGGTGCCGCCAACGATGGTGGCGATCTGTGCAAGCGAGAGGGGGATCACGCGTTTCCTTCTTCTACCTGGATAGTGTTTGTTCTGGTGCGGCTAGGGTTGGCTGCGTTGAGTGTGCCTGCTTGGCGTTCCTGTAGGGCAGCCTGGACCTCTTCCCGGTCGTCGAAGTGGTGGACAACTCCATTCACTTCCTGCCCCGTCTCATGGCCTTTACCGGCGACCAGAATAGCATCGCCAGGCTGTGCCCAGGCGATGGCAGCGCGTATGGCTGCAGCTCGATCTCCAATGGTGCGAACTTCTCCACGTTCGGCGGAAGGCAGGTCCAGTGCACCGGCTTCCACAGCAGCACGAATTGTGGCAGGGTCCTCTGAGCGCGGATTGTCATCAGTGACAATGAGAAGGTCGGAACCTCGGGCGGCTTCTCGTCCCATGATGGCGCGTTTGCTGGAGTCGCGGTCGCCTCCTGCCCCGAGAACAACGGCCAGGCGGCCTTTAATTTCGCCGCGGAGGGCGGCGATGACGGCAGCGACCGCAGCTGGCTTATGAGCATAGTCAACGACGGCAAGGAAGTCTTGCCCTTCGTCGATGCGCTGGAGCCGACCAGGCACAACCACTGAGGCGATGCCTGTGAGCGAGTCTTCAATCGTCAATCCGGCTTGTTCCGCCACCGCCAGAGCGACGAGCGCATTGGCGACGTTGAAACGTCCTGGCATGGGCAGAGTCAGTGTGTGGTTGTGCCCGCGTGGGTCTGTAATCGTACAGTGTTGTGTGCCATCGTTAGCAACTGTTGAGGGACCGGCAGTGTAGTCGGCGGGGCCGGTGGTCGATACTGTGACGGGGTCACATCCAGACGTCGCAGCGATGTCTCGCATGCGAAGACCCCACTCGTCGTCAACACAAATGACGGCTCTATCACAGCATGCACCCGAATCGCGGGTAAAGAGGCGGGCTTTCGCAAGGAAGTAGTCTTCCATGGTGGGGTGGAAGTCGAGATGGTCTTGGGACAGGTTGAGGAAGGCACCGATGCGGAACCGAGTTCCAGCAACACGGCCGAGCAGCAACGAGTGGCTGGAAACTTCCATAACGATACGGTGGACCTCCGCATCTCGCATGGTGGCAAATAGGCGCTGGAGGTCGGGGGCTTCTGGGGTGGTGAGAGAACTTGGAACACGCGTGCCATTGATACGGGATCCAGTGGTACCGATCATGCCGACGGAATGCCCCGCAGTTCGAAACGCAGACTCGATGAGGTAGGCAGTGGTGGTTTTTCCCGAGGTGCCGGTGATGCCAATGACCGGGACGGCATCTGACGGGTGATCGTAGATCGCTGCACTGACGGTGCCGAGGACGGCCCGCACATCGTCAACGACAAGGAGTGCTGGGGTATCGTTACCAGCTGCCGCAATAATGTCGACACCTTCTGGGTCTGTGAGAATAGCGTGCGCACCGCGGTCTGCGGCGTCGGCAGCAAAACGGGCACCGTGGACGTGTAGACCGGGGAGGGCCGCGAACATGTCGCCAGGTTCTACCTTTGACGATGTCAGGGTAATTCCGGAGATAGGGGTGTCGCTATCCCCACGTGTCAGGGTGGTGTCACAGAGCGTGGCGAGGGCCTTGAGGGTCTGCATAATTGTTCTTTCCGACGGGCGTGCTGCGCAGTTTCTGTGCTCTTAAGATTACCGGTTTTACCCCGCTTGCAGGATTAGGCGCGGGGCGGGTGGCGAGAGTGGCACATTATCCCGGGCGAGAAGCCACTGGGCGATGTCGTGGAAGAGAGGTGCGGCGGACTGTCCACCTTCGCCGTGCACTCCGCGGACCGGGTTGTCGAGCATAATCGCGATGACGTAGCGGGGATTGTCGGCGGGGGCGATTCCGGCGAAGGTAATCCAGTACATGCTGTTCGAGTAGCAGTTACAGCGTGGATCGACTTGCTGCGCGGTGCCAGTTTTGCCGGAAATCTGATAGCCCTCTACCGAGGCTTGTGGTCCGGTGCCCTGTTGGTAGCCGGTGTCTTGCTGGACGACAGCTCGGAACATATTGCGGACGGTACGGGCCGTTTCAGCGGATACGACACGGACACCGGCGGGTGAGTCTTGGTGAACCACTTGTCCGTTGGGTTTGGTGATAGAGGCGATAATGCGAGGTGGTATGCGAAGTCCATCGTTGGCGATAGTTTGGTACATGGAGGCCATTTGCAGCAGGGTGAGGGAGAGGCCCTGACCGATGGGGAGGTTGGCGAAGCTGCCTCCCTGCCATTGGCGTAAGGCGGGAACGACGCCTGCGCTCTCCCCTGCTAGTTCAATGCCGGTGGTGTGGCCGAGCCCAAATTTTCGCAGCATTTCGGCGAAACGGGTTTTTCCGACACGTTGGGCGATCATCAGTGTGCCCACGTTGGAGGACTTACCGAAGATACCCGTCATTGTGTAGGGGACGACACCGTGCACCCAAGCGTCACGTACTGTTACGGAGTCCATCTGAATTTGCCCGGGAACTTGAAATACCTCGGTGGGTTTTGCCACGTTGTAGTGGATGGCGGCGGTGGCCGTCACGATCTTGTTGACGGAACCCGGTTCGAAGGGACTAGTGATGGACGGATTGCCCATATCGAAATCAGATTGCCGTAGCAGGTTTGCACTGGGGTTGAAGGTGGTGTCGTTTGCCATCGCCACCACATGTCCGGTCTTTGCGTCGAGGACAACGACTCCTGCGTTGTGGGAGCCGGAGTTGATCTTTGCGGACTCTACTGCCGCCTGCACGAAGTACTGGACGTCTGCGTCCAACGTCAGGGTGATGGTGCTGCCGGGAACGGGGTCGATGTCGTTCCGCTCCGACCCCGGGATGAAGGCACCATCGGTTGCTTGATCGTAGGTTCGCTCCCCATCTCGACCAGCTAGCAGCGTGTTTTCAGAGGATTCAAGACCCAAAATGCCGTTATTGTCGACACCCACTGCACCAATGATGTTGGCTCCGAGGCTCCCTCCAGGATATTCACGAATTTGTTGATATTCCTGACCGACCTGGGGGTATTTATCGACGACGCGGGTGGCGACCACTGGGTCGACGTTTTTCGCCAGATAGGTAAATGACTCGTTCGAGGACATACGGGTCATCATGTCGTCAGCATCCACACCAGGAATCTCAGATGCCAACATATTCGCAATTCCGGTGATGTACTCGGTAAAGGATGAGGCACTTGGGTCAGCTTCTCGTGCAGACTGCATTTGCTGGCGCACGATTGAGGGTTGGAAGGTGAGGTTTCGTGCGTCTCGAGAGTAGGCCAGCCGGGTGCCATGGATATCCAGAATCTCGCCACGGGGTGAGTGCAGGATCTGGGTGACAGTGCGCTGGTTCTGGACCTCTTCGAGGAGACGCGGGCGTTCGAAAACTTGTACACGGGTGAGTTGTGCAAAGAAGAAGACGAGGAGTATTACCAGCACAATGCCGCCACCGCGCAGCCTTTTGCTCATGGAGACGGTAGAGAGCCGCTGGTTGAGAATGGGGAATGCACCGCGCAAGCTTTTCTGAGCGGCGGGGCCTGTTCGGTAGTCGTGATGCGGAGTACGACCCACTGGCCCGGGCTGCGTGTAGCGCGTTCCAGACGAGCGCCGGGGGGCAGGTCGTCCTCCTTGCATTGCCGCTCCTTCGGGTAGTATTCGTACGCCCCTCGTTTTCACAAGTGGCCTAATTCACAGTGTAACGACGGTGCTAGCGGCTGGTTGAGACGCGCTCCGAGGAGGCAGTTGAGTGTCGTTTCTCGAAATTCACTTTTTCGATGGGGGGTTCGCTAGCTTCTTCTACCTTGAGCTCTACTCGCTGTGGCAACGGTGGGTTGATATTGTGCAGACTTTGCCCCGTTGCCGCTTTCGGGGTGCCAAACACCTTGACGTTGTGACCGACCTTGTGGAGCGTGGCAACATCTCCGCTGGGTACCATCCCCATAGCAGCTGCCTTCTCCGCGAGCTGAGCTGCAGACATAGATTCTTGCAGTTGTTTAGTCAGTTGTGCGTCGCGTTCCTTGAGCTCTTTGTTGGTGTGCTGTAGGGCGACTACTGATTCAGACTGACTTGCCACATAGCTGGAGAGGACGAGGGAGACACCCACTCCGATGAACAGCACGATAAGGACAGCTGCCACAAACGAGAGCCTACCGATGCGCAGGCGGCGCACTGTACTGTGCTGGTTCATCGCGGCTTGAATCGACGCGCGACTACGACCACGGATGGCGGAGGATGCGACGCTGCCAGCTCCGCCATTGCGGACGGCCGCACCGGTGGAGACTTGTATGGTACGGGCGAGGCGCCGATTACGCCGATCAATTGCTCGTTGGGCGGATGCGGTACGGTGCCGTGGGTGGGAATCGATGCGCTGCGTACGGCTGCGGGGCCGGGCGAAGGTCTCGATCATGCTGCGTCCCTCTCTAGGCGTTCAATGACCCGCACCCGCACGGAAGCGGAACGGGGATTGTGGGCAATTTCGTTCTCGTCGGCTTTTTCTGCGCGACGGGTCACCAGAGCGTAGTGGGGTTGGGTACCTGGTAGCTCAATGGGGAGATCCACCGGAGTGCGGGAGGCACAGGCGGCTGCAAATTCTCTTTTCACAAGTTTGTCTTCATGGCTTTGATAGGACATGAAGACTGCTCGTCCTCCCACTGCAAGGAGGTCGAGGATGGCTGGCAGTGCTGCTTTCAGGCTGTCGAGTTCGTGATTGACCTCGACTCGCAGGGCTTGGAAAGTCCGCTTTGCTGGGTGTCCTCCAGTTCGACGTGCACCCGCAGGGATAACCCGATACAGCAGGTCGACGAGTTGTTGCGACTCACAGAATGGGGTGCTGGCGCGTTCCTTGACGATAGCGTTGGCAATTCTGCTGGCGAATTTTTCATCACCGTATGCGCGGAGCACATAGGCAAGGTCGTGTGCGTCATAGGTGTTGAGGATGTCCGCTGCAGTAATGCCAGTGGTCGCATCCATTCGCATGTCGAGAGGGGCGTTACGACTGTAGGAGAATCCGCGCTCATCGTCATCGAGCTGCATGGAGGATACTCCCAGATCGTAGAGAGCACCGTTGATGCCCAGCCGTTGCGCTTGCTGGCAAAGGGGGTGCTCCGAGGCAGCGATCACGTCGGCAATGTGGTGGTACTCCGTGTGGATGCCGAGAAACCGGTCTCCGAATGGCGCAAGACGATCAGTGGCGAGTGCGAGGGCTTGTGTGTCACGGTCAAGACCGATAACACACGCATTGGGGATGCGTTGCAGGATCGCCTCACTGTGGCCGCCTAATCCCAAGGTGCCGTCAACGATAATGGGTCTCTCACTGTACTGCTCGCTGCATGCAGGGGTAAGGAGCTCGACGATGCGGTCGAGCATCACGGGGATATGCCGATCGGACATGTCTCGCTCCTTTCTGCGAGGTGAGAGAGGGGTAGTGGGCAAATAAAGAGATGCCATCGGGTCCCTGGCCGACGGAACCTGGCGTTGGGGAAGTACGTCAGGGGCCAGCCGGTCAGAGGCCTGGTGGCATCTCCGTATAAACCGCTATGGAGGTGTCACGGGGGTCTCTTCGTTAGAAGATGTCCTGTAGTGCGTCGTCCTGTGCGTCTGAGAACGCCTGTTCGTTGGCGGCAGCGTATTCGGCCCAAGCCTCGGCGTTCCAGATTTCCAGGTAGTCGACAGCGCCGATGACGACGCATTCTTTGTTGAGTTCTGCGTACCGACGGTGGTCGGCGGAAAGAGTGACACGTCCTTGTGCATCGGGGAATTGCTCGTCGGTTCCCGCGGCCAGGCTACGGAGGAAGGCTCGAGCTTCTGGTTTCGTCCGGGGCGCTTGCGCTGCCCGGCGAGCCAACCGCGCGAATTCCTCTCGGGGATAAACGGCCAAGCAGTGATCCTGGCCTTTCGTCACCATCACGCCGCCGGCAAGCTCGTCACGAAACTTGGCAGGAAGGGTGAGGCGCCCTTTGTCGTCCAGCTTGGGCGTGTAGGTGCCGAGGAACATCGCACCACCGCCTTCCACCACCGACCGGGTTATCTTCCCGATTATTTACCACTTCTTTCTTATGTGCTCCACTCTACCCCACTATCCCCCACTCAACAATAAAAAACGCGTGTCTTACAGAATTTTTCCCTAGAAAAATACCACTTATTCTGGCTTTTTACTCAGTGGGGCGAGTTTCCTTCAACCGTCCCTTACCGCCCCCTCTTTCAAGTAACATTGTTAACATTTTTCACATAGATAACTTTAGTAATTATGGTCATTTGAGAAATTTAAAGCACTTTTACCCCATAAAAAACCATTGAACTGCTATTTTTCAGCAATTCTGAGGTTTAAAGGCGACTCGTCTTTACTCTTGGGAAAAATTTGTGGGGGAAAGTGGGGAATTGAGGAATACATCAGAATTACCCTCTCAACATGCGTGTAAAAGGCCCTCCTGAAGGTCTGGAGCACTCTCCCTCAGCGATAACTAACTGCTGCAGACTGACAATAAAAGGCAATTGAGCACGGCACTAGGCAGTGCAAAGACAAGGAAACCCCCGCGGGTTGCAGGGGTCTCATGAGAGTGGACAGCAATGCCTCCACCATTAAATTGTGTCTCCTAGCGATGCCTATCATCGAACCGTCGTTGAAAGCTATCTGCCAGCCCGTTTCCAGCGCCTCCACGCTTCGAGCGACCGGAACCTTTCGAAGCCCGCTTGGCGGCAGTGGACATCGCGCGCTTCGGAACTTTGCTCCGCCCCGCCCCATTGCTCCGGTCAGCATGACGGATAAGAAGAATGCCACCCCAGAACATCAGACCAAAGCCCACCAACGACAGTAGCGGGAAACCCGCAATCTTCACGAAAAAGCCTGCGAACAGAAGAACTACACCGACTGCGATAATGACCCAACCCCGCATAACCGATCGGTCTTGGGAGGCAACGTTCACCTTGCGCACCGATTCGGTAAAAGCAACGTCCTCGGTGAGTGCGCTCTCAATCTCATCGAGCATTTGCTGCTCACGATCCGAGAGTGCCATCGGCGTTCAACTCCTCTACATAGTGCATTTCCTCATAGCGAGTACCTCTAGTGTACGTGTCAATTCGGGTTCTCACCACGAAAGTGGCAGAGTTGCCTCCACCCGCTAGGCCGCTTCAATATCCTCGTGAGCGGCATCGATACGATCGAGAAAACGCCCCACCCGATGAAATACCTCATTTGCCATCTCTACGGACACTGCCACCGACAGCCCCATCTCAATATCCCGACGCAACGTTCCTAACCGACGGAAGTAGACAATGTCCTCCTCCCACTCAGATGACAGCCGACCAAGTAACGTCCACACATCCCGAGTCAGCGGGCGGGTCTTCGCAATCCGCGGATGTGCAGCAAGAATGATTCCTGCGCCTTTTACTGCCGCAAGATAGCTAGAGCGGACACTTTCTCGCGGATCCTCCGCGGCAGCACGCGAGTAAAAGTACTCGGCACTGCTTCTCGCTTGATCCCGTGTCATTAATGTTGCTTCCTTCGTCTTCATCGACTCATCGTGTAGCCATCCCCCTCGGCATGTTTGATGAAGACCACACGATACGTATACACACTTTGTGGAATAGTGGTGTAGCGCTGTTAGCCTCTCCTCATCACAATCCTGTGGGGAAGACACCGTGAGAATAACTAAGGGGTGTAACAAAAACTCCCAGAGCACCCCCAGAACAGTCCCATGCGTGGTGGAATGAAGCTATGACACTCCGCACCACCCCCAGAGTCGTGCTCCTCACACCCGCTCTCATGCGCGCACGGCTCAGCGACGCAATGGATGTCTACCTCACTGCGATGAACTACGGTCCAGAATGGCGAATGCTACGACGAGACCCCTGGGAACGATCCATCCTTAATCCCGGATGGACTGCCTATGCCGCATTCGCGACGCACTCCCAACAGAATCCGCTACAGGCACCAAACCCCTTCCACGATCCGCTGGTAGGAATCACCTTTGGCTACCGTGGAGATCCCCGATCGTGGTGGAGTGACAAAATTCGCGAGGGATTGAAACGTGTCGACTACCCCCCCGCCAGCATCTCCGCACTGATGAACAACTACTTTGAACTTTCTGAGCTACACGTTCTCCCCGCATACCAAGGACGGGGAGTAGGACGGGAGCTCCTCAGTAGCATGCTCTCCGCCAGTGCCGGCCATCACGTGCTCCTCTCCACCCCCGAAGTACCTCAGGAACGCAATGCGGCGTGGCGACTCTATCGGACGATGGGTTTCCGAGACCTACTGCGAGACTTCACTTTCCCTGGCGATCAGCGTGCTTTCGGCATACTCGTCCATCCCGCTACAGCGGAGTAGCACCTTTGGCGACGCCTCTCCTGCAACCCCAACTCGGGATGAACCCCATCTGACAGCTGTGCGTATATACCTCTGCACAAATGACCTGATTTAGCATGCGTTCTTCGCCACCTCTAGCTCGGCATCAGAAATAATCCCTAACCCCCGCAGCACATTTGCGATGGGGAAAACCTTGTTCAACGTGTCGAAATGCAGAGCGGGTACACCCTCCGCGATCAAACGCTCGCAAATCTCCAGAGCCATTTCGATACCCAAGTCACTGACAGCCTGCACATTCTCTTCCGGCCCGCTACCCGCTGCTTTGTCCAAGCGTTGCTCAACACTCCGCGGCAGCCGCGAACCAGACAACTGAACCATCCGGTGAGCAGATTTCAACGACATGATAGGCATAATCGATGGGATGAGCGGCCGACTGCCACTCTCCATATCCGCTGCGACTAGACGATCACGCAGCCGCAAGTACGCATCTGCTTCAAAGAAGATCTGGGTCACAGCAAAGCTTGCCCCAGCGCGTAGTTTTTGCAACGTGAACTGAGTGTCCGCCTCCAACGTAGGAGCGCGGAAATGACCACTCGGGAATGCCGCCACACCTATATGGAAGCCCCCCCTTTCGCGAATAATCTCCACCAGCTCCGAGGCAAACTCCACCCCATCAGGGTGCTTTCGCCACACCCCCAACGGATCTCCCGGCGGGTCACCACGCAATGCCAACACGTTATGGATGTCATTGTCCGCAAAAGCCTGCAGCACCTGCTCTAGTTCTGCCCGAGAATGATTGACGGCGGTCAGGTGTGCGAGAGGCAGCAGAGACGTTTCACGTTGCATACGTGCCGTCACATCTACCATGCGATCCCGATTGGAGCCGCCCGCCCCATAGGTCATTGACGCAAAGCAGGCACCCCATCGCTCGAACGTTTTGGCAGACGCCCACAGCTTCTCCAGTGCCTCATCCGTACGAGCCGGAAAGAACTCAACCGAAAATGGAATACGCCCCGTCGTCGATTCCTCGATACGATCTAGGACAGAGCTTGCGCTAGTTGTGACCATGCTCAACATTGTAATGAATCGAGGAACTGTGTCTTCATCGCCAGCGACGACTCCCCCGCTGCTACCAGCGAACTGGCAGGACCACATTACGGAACTGCTACATACCTATTGCCAGCAACGCCGTGCTGGATGCGCAGCCATGGGGCCAGTCGCCGATGAGTGGCTTGGCGTTCTCGAACGGTTCGTCTGTGACGGTGGAAAACGCATCCGCCCCACCTTCCTCTGGTTCGGGTGGTTGGCTGCCGGAGGAGACCACTACCCAGAACTCACCGACGCACTCCACAACGTCGCTGCCTCGTTAGAGTTTGTCCAGGCCGGCGCCCTCATCCACGATGACATCATCGACGCCTCAGAGACCCGCCGCGGCCGTCCCGCCGCACACACCCACTTTTCCTCGCAGCACGCACAGGCTGTCACCACTCACCAGGCCACTGGTGATAGCGCAACAATCGGACAATCAGCCGCGATCCTCCTCGGTGACATCGCACTGAGCTGGGCCGACGACATGTTTCTCAGCGCCGGGTTGACGGCCCCCGCACTCCAACGTGCACTCCCCTTTTGGACCGCCATGCGGACAGAAATGCTCACTGGACAATACCTCGATATGCAAGGGGAAACTCTCCCCTATTGCGATGCGGACAACGCCTGGCGTGTCAACCGATTTAAGACGGCCGCTTATACGATCGAACGTCCCCTCCACATTGGCGCAGCATGTGCCGGAGCCTCCCCTCTCCTCCTCCAAGGGCTCAGCGACTATGGCGTCAACCTAGGAATTGCCTTCCAGCTCCGCGACGATCTCCTAGGTGTCTTCGGAGATTCTGGAAAAACCGGGAAACCCTCCGGGGAGGATCTACGGGAAGGGAAGCGAACCAAGCTCCTGGCAGATGCACTCGACCATCTCGCGCCCGCCGAACACGACGAACTGTGGAACCTCATCGGTCGCCCCCTCTCTGCAGAAGAACTTGATCGCGCCCGCACCCTCCTCCGTGAAAGTGGCGCCGTCACCCGCAGTGAAGCAGAAATCAGCTCCCTCTCGGCCACCGCAAACGAGAGTCTCCTCAACCTACTCCACCACCACGAGATTTCCCCTGCCGTCACTGAGTCTCTACAAACCATGATCGACACCGTCACCCGACGCGACTACTGACACCGTGAACGCCCTTCCTCTCCGACTACTGCACTAACAATCCGCGGATAAAGACGTAGACGTGCGACAATATCAGGCAGAACGAGACACTGGCGAAGGAGACTACCGATGGCAAACACAGTTCGTACCGCCTACTCCGAACTACGCCGCCTCAGCCTCCTCCCCCTGCTTTGGTGGGGTATGGCGGGCGCACTCTTCATCTCATTCGCGTCCTGGGGAGCTGGCGCAAAATATGCAGTGAATTCCTGGCTCGTACCGCTCCACCTGGACTGGCTACGCTACGGCCACGGGCAGTTACTGTGCCAAGTCTTTTTTTGGCTCGGCATCCTGCTGCTCGTCATTAACTGGGTACGGCTCGGGGCTTTTCTCCTCGATAACGACCAGCGCGCCCTCCTCAGCGCACCAGCTATCGGTCTCATCGCGGTGGTGTGGATGGTACCCTTCCTCATCGCGGGGCCAATCCTGTCCCGAGACGTGTTCTCCTACCTGGCACAAGGTGCAATCCAACACGCTGGTTCCTCTGCCTACCAGGTCGGTCCGAACATTCTTAACGAACCCGGGCACGTCGACCCTCTCTATCTTGAGGTGTCAGCAGACTGGCGCAATACCACCACCCCCTATGGGCCTCTCCACTTGGGGCTGATGGAACTCATCATCATTATCACGCACAACAATATCCACGCCGGGGTTTTTCTCGTCAAACTTCTCTGCATGCTGTCCATGGTAGGGATCATGTGGGGAGCGCAGACTATAGCGCGGTCGCTGGGAACCTCGCCGGTCTGGGCCATCTGGTTCGCCGGCGTTAATCCCCTCATGTTGCTGCACCTCGTGGGCGGCATGCATAATGAGGCCTTCATGGTTGCTCTCATGGTGGTGGGACTGGCCCTCTCACTGCGCCGTCAGCATCTTCTTGGTATTACCGTCATCACCCTGGGTGCCGCTATCAAAGCAACAGCATTCGTCGCCCTCCCCTTCCTCATCTGGATCTGGGTTGCGCATCTCCGCGCCGCCGGAAAAACGCAACAGACCACCGCACCAGGGAACATTCCCGACGCCGCTGCCGCGGTAGAAAGTCGCGGCAAACTCGTCGGCTACTTCCTTGCTACCGCTGCAGGCGGCGCGGTGCTGAGTGTCGCCATTTTTGCGGCAGTATCGTTTACCACCGGAACCGGACTGGGCTTCCTCGCTGCGCTACAGGGCTCTGGCAAAGTCATTAACTGGCTCGCCTTTCCCACAGCGTTAGCCCACTTCACGGCCATGGTAAGTAGTCACTCTGGCGGACCTAGCTTTACCGTCACGCTCGGCGCGGCACGCAGTATCTTTAGCATTGTCATGGGGCTGCTCGTCATCCTCGTATGGGCCCATTACCGCAAGACGCCTCTCCAAGCATTGCGAGGTCTGGCTATAGGTTTTCTGGTGCTGTGCTTCTTTAACTCGCTGGCATTCCCCTGGTACTACTCGTGGATCCTGGGGTTCGTTGGCGCTCTCGCACTGAGCCGTCGCGCCATCCGAATTATCGCAGCCTTCTGTGCATGGGGATGCGTCATTGTGCTCCCCTACGGCATCATCGGCCTCTACAACTACTTCTGGGCAAGCGCCGCGCTCGTCGTTGGGGTAACCGTGTATTGGTTCTTAGGACGCGGTGAACACACCTGGCCTCTCACTGCTGCAACTCTGCCCATCAGCGAGAGGCCAGCTGGTGCAACGGCATGTGGAGCGGAAGACGCTCCGTCTACAACGCCATTGCCTGCGCCCGGCGCATAACCTCCCGCGCGAGGTGGCCATGCAGGGCATCGATCGGCCTGCCTGGCAGTGAATCATCGGCGGTATAGAGGAAGTGCAGAATTTCCGTGGCGGAATAACCACCATCGGCAAGGACCGCGATGAGACCAGAAATGTGTTTAGCAATACCCTGCTCGTCGAAGAACAGTGCGGGCACCCCGACGACTCCATCTCGTTCAACAGCAATCAGCTGCTGTTGACGGAGCAGTTGGTGAACGCGCGTTACGGGAACGTTAAGAAGCTGGGCAACTTCGGGGAGAGGAAGGATGCCATCCGTAGTGTCTAAAACGTCTTCGGCGGTAGGAAGAGAACTCATACCTCTGAGAGTACTGGTCTTCGTGAAGGAGAGGTAACTCCTCCACGCTAATTCGGTAGCATAGACAGCAAAGATCAGTAGTTGGATATGCCTCTACAGTCGAAAACCTAGCTGGCACTTGAGCACGCCCCCGGAGAGAGAAGAGCAACAGGATGGCTGAGATTCCACGTTTGTGGTCACGCCTCAGTGGCCGCGACTCGGATTCCCGGTCTCCCTTCCGCCCTGGCGACAAGGTCGATGACCGTTACCTTATAGATGGTTATATCGCCCGCGGCGGGATGTCTGTCGTCTACCGGGCAATTGACACCAGACTAGACCGCCCCGTCGCGCTCAAAGTCTTGCGATCCGATCTAGCCTCCCGCGAAGAGTTTCGAAAAGGCTTCGTGGCAGAGGCCAAAACTGTTGCCAACCTGCGAGGCCCGGGCATCGTCACGGTCTCTGACCAAGGGATGTGGAAGGGCGAAGCGTTTCTGGTAATGGAACTCGTTGCGGGTGGCACTGTGCGAGAGTTGTTGAACGAACGCGGCCCGATGCCTCCCTATGCAGCCGTGGCAGTCCTCAAACCTACCTTGGAGGCACTCGCCGTCGCCCACCGCTCGGGTTTTGTCCACCGAGACGTTAAGCCGGAGAACATCCTCATCGGCCCCGACGGCATCGTGAAAGTGGTGGACTTTGGGCTTGTCCGCGCCGTCAACAGTGACGATAACGAGGGGTATCTAGTCGGCACTGCCGCCTATCTGGCTCCCGAGCAAGTGACGGGTGCTCCGATCACCCCTCGCTGCGATGTTTACTCTGCTGGTTTAGTGTTGTACGAGCTCTTAGTGGGTATTGCACCGTATGGGATGGAAGCTACACGAGAGGTTGCCGAACGCCGACTGACGGACACTGTTCCCTCCGCCTCCGCGCAGCGCCCCGGTATCCCCACAGAGTTTGATCGTATTATTGCGACTGCGACTGCACGCGACCCGGAGCGCCGCTACGTTGATGCACACGCTATGGGAAAAGCTCTCGACCAGCTGAGTACAACGTTGCAGCTTCCACACTATGTAGTCCCCACTCCGCAAGAGTCGGCGGAACAAACTGCCGCCCAGACCGCGCTCTCTACCATGGCGGCACTTCGCAAGGGGGAGGATCCTGCTGGTGGACCGTCCAGTGCAGCGGAGACGGAGGTGCTGGGGGCTGACAATGAAACCGAGATTCTTGACAGTGCTGACGCCACCGAGGTTTTCCCCACTGTTGCCCAGGGAGCAGCGGCAGCACCTGTGCACACTGCGGTGCTCACCTCTGCTATGCCGCTAGAGGATACCAATGGACTGTTCCCCCTAAAGGAGGAAGACGAGGAGTCGGCTGATGACAACGGCCTCGGTTACGTCTATGTCGAGGAAGATGTGGACGAACCACTGAGCCCGGAAGAAGAACGCGCCTGGCAACTCGCCTCACACCCACGGGTGTGGCCGATCCTTATCTGGCTGGTAGCTTTGCTCCTCGTGCTGGGGGGTACCGGCGCGGCAATGCGCTCTTTGGGGCATGAGCTGCTCCCACCAGCCCCAGCATCCCACTCGCAGAGTGAGACCGGGAACCAGCCGGAAGCGCTTTTCCAGTAGTCACGACATGTCTTGTCGGGCCGTTCCAAACGTTAGCGGCGCAGCATTTCGGCGACGAGGAACGACATCTCCAACGACTGTTGGGTGTTGAGCCGTGGGTCGCAAGCCGTTTCGTAGCGACGTCCCAAGTCGAGGTCAGAAATGTCCTGGGCACCACCCATGCATTCGGTGACATCTTCACCGGTAAGTTCAATGTGGATACCACCCGGGTGAGTACCCAAAGCATGGTGCACTTCGAAGAAGCCTTGCAGTTCGTCGATAACGGCATCAAAGTGACGAGTCTTCAGGCCACTCGGGGCAGAGTAAGTATTGCCGTGCATGGGGTCGGTCTGCCAGATGACTTTGTGCCCACTCGCCTCAACAGCTTCCACGATGGGTGGCAGCACGTCGCGAATCCTCTCGGAACCCATCCGGGTAACCAGCGTCAGGTGGCCAGGAACGTTGTTGGGGTCCAAACGTTCTACATACTCGACCGCCTCGGCAGGGGTGACACGGGCACCGATCTTCAAACCGATGGGGTTCTCCAACAGGGAAGCGAAGGCAATGTGGGCACCGTCCATCTGGCGGGTACGCTCACCGATCCACAAATAGTGTCCTGACAGATCGTAGAGGCGCTGTCGGCCATTCTTTTCGGCGAGGTGGACGAGGGCACGCTCGTAGTCCATCACCAGCGCTTCATGCGAGCAGTAGATGTCGGCACGTTCAAGGCCATTGTCTTTGACCCCACACGCGTCCATGAATCGCAGACCGAAATCGATTTCACTGGCGAGTTCCTCGTAGCGAGCTCCGGCAGGAGAGTTGGAAACGAACTCGCGGTTCCATTCGTGCAGACGACGCAGGTCCGCGGTGCCAGAGCCGGCGAGAGCCCGCACTAGGTTCATCGCGGCTGCGGAGTTGGCGTAGGCGCGCACCATGCGTGAGGCATCGTGGCGACGGCTTTCCTCGGTGGGAGCGTATCCGTTAATGATGTCGCCACGGTAGTTCTTGAGACCGTTTTCGTCGACATCCTGGGAGCGAGGTTTGCCATACTGCCCGGCAATACGCGCGATCTTCACTACCGGCATAGACGCACCGTAGGTGAGGACGACAGCCATCTGCAGAAGGGTGCGGATGTTGGCGGTGATGTGCGGCTCGGTATTTGTTTCGAAGGTTTCCGCACAGTCGCCGCCTTGCACGACAAAGGCTTTTCCGAGTGCTACCTGAGTAAGAGCGTCTTGAAGTTTGTCGACTTCAGCGGGCACAACGATGGGCGGCACTGATTCCAGCACTCGACGCACCGCTTTGGCATGGTCCGGGTCCCATGAGGGCTGCTGGGCTGCCGGCTTTGCGACGGCAATGTAAAAGGCCTCGTTCAGCTTGTCCGGAAGGGGAGGCAGATCGGGCAGTTCTTCGAGGGGGATATCAACAGTCCAGTTCACCCCTCCAGAATAGTGGAGGAGTCAAGCAACTAGCGAATGACGTTCTCTGCTGTCGCAGTGCTAGCGCAGAGTAGCGTCCCCTTCGAGGGCCCGGCGTATAGCGACAAATCGTTCCAAGTCCCACCGCGCATCTATCAGGGCATTGTGCGCTCCCACCGGTTTGCCGGGGATACCAGGTTGTCCGGCGTGCATCCAATACTGTTTGAGTTCGTAGGTGAAGCGAGGCACACCGCGTGGTAACGCGGCCATATCCCCCCAGAGTTGGCAGAGTGCAACATGGTCGTACGCCGCCACCCACGCCCAGAGTTCCATGGGGTGTCCGTCGTCGTGGTGCTTCCAAAAAGCGGTGATGCGTTCTCGCATAGTACGCCGATCGCACCACGCGCTATCGCTGGGATTGGGCAGTTTGGGAAGAACGTTACGCTGGACCCACGGGTTGGCGCGACTCGTGTCGCACTCCGTCGAGACCAGGTAAAGCTCCTCCCCCGTTTCCGTCACCATACCGAGGGAGAGGAGGTCGATCGTTCGGCCGTCCTCAATGAATTCGCAATCGTAGAAGAATCGCATGGACTAGTTCCCAGGCTGTTCAAGGAGGAAACGTCGAGCGAGGTCAGCTGCGCCTACCTGGCCAGCATCATCTCCGAGCTCGGCTTGTTTAATGGTGGCGAGCGGGCGGTAGCCTGACCCCGTCACTTGGGAGGCATAGACTTCCCGCGCATGGCTGAGGAATTGGTCTCCGGCGGAGCCCACCCCGCCACCGACAACAATGAGGTCAGGGTCAAAAACATCGGCCACAGTTGCGAGGCCGATTCCTAGCCAGTAGCCAAAGTCGTCAAGAGCCATTTCGGCGATGCGGTCATGCTGTCGAGCTGCTTCCATAACACGGCGGCCGGTCAGTTCTGATTCGGGGGTGACGTCTTTTCCGAGCACCGTGGGAATGTCAGGATGTGCCACCATGAGTTCCAGGGCAGTATCGACGAGAGCGGTCCCCGAACAGTAGCGCTCCAGACACCCCAGTTTTCCACAGGAGCAGGGACGTCCGCTGGGAACCACTTGGAGGTGTCCGAACTCAGGGGCAGTACCGTATGCACCGCGGAAGAGTTCATTGTTGCAAATGAGGGCGCCACCGATACCAGTGCCGATGGCGAAAGTGACGACGTAGTTACCGCCTACGGATGCACCATAGTTGTACTCGGCCCAGGCGGCGGAGTTGCAGTCGTGCTCGACCACTACTGGCATCCCGAGGCGTTCTTCCATCCGTTCCCGCACATGCACATTGCGCCACGGCAGATGGGGTGCGAAGCGCACAGTGGAGCGGTCTGCGTCGAGAAAGGCGGCTACGGCGAGACCTACCGCCTCTACCGTATTGCGTTTAGCGAGTCGTTCCACAACGGAGGCGAGGGCATCTTCTAGCGAGTGGACCGCATGAGGGGTGGGGACGCGTTCTCGGTCCAGGATGTGACCACGCTCATCGACAACGGATGCCCGCAGGCTGGTACCGCCGACGTCAATACCAATGGTGTTGGTCATGATGCGGGGAACTCCTCGTGTGCTTCTCGGGCGCGCGGGTGTTCCGCCCGCCATCGGAGGGGATCTTCGCCGGCGGGACGGTCGCTATCGAGTAGCTGCCGGAGCTCGTTGACGAGGTCTTTGAAACGGAATCGGTAAAAGTTGGTGAGGGTAGCTGCGCGCTTAGCTTGTGCAGCAGACGAACCGGTACCTGTGGGTGCTGCATGGAGGAAGTAATGGAGGTTAGTCCCGTCAGCGACAGATTCCAGCCAGATTTCGGAGGTGCCCTCTACTACACCGGTGGCAGCCCAGCGTAACCCGAGGGGACCGCGGTTTTCGGTGACGGAGAGTTGAATATTGGGGAACCAGCGGGGCCAGTCTGCGGAGTTGGCGATGACGAGGGCAATGTCGCCCGCGGGTACCGGGAGATAGGCGAGGTCGGCAATCTGAATGGGGTGCATCACGGGGCCATCACTCTCCTTCCTGTGTGCTGTCGGCGGCGTCTCCGTCGAGAATGCTGCGGAGTTTCTGGCCGAGTACACTCCACTGCCAGGTAGAGAGCATCCACGCCCGACCGTCCTTCCCAAAACTAGTGCGCCGCTCTCTTGATGCCAAAAAACGAAGCAGTTCAGTGGCCACTTGTTCGGTGTCGCGGCCGTCGACGACCACCCCCGTTACCCCATCGTGGACGGTTTCGGGAGCTCCACCGGAGTTCCCGACGAGAACGGGGATACCGGTAGCGCTGGCTTCGAGGAAGACAATGCCAAGACCTTCGACGTCAAGTCCGTGTCCGCGGGTTCGACACGGCATGGCGAACACATCCGCCGCTGCATAGTAGAGCGGAAGATCTTCGTCGGGGACAAGGTGGGTGAAGATGACGTGGTCATTCACCCCAAGATTCCGGGCCAACGTGTGGAGGCGGTCGGAGCTGGGGCCTCCTCCGACAATAAGGAGGAGAGCTTCCGGTTCTTTTGCCAGAATGGTGGGAAGGGCGCGGATGAGGGTGTCTTGTCCCTTACGTGGGACGAGCCGGGAGATGCACGCGATAACGGGGATATGAGGGCGAATGTGATGACGTTCGCGGATGAACTCACGACCATCGGGGTTGGGGTGGAAGCGAGTGGTATCAACTCCGGAGGGGAGCCAGATGAGTCGGGGATGTTGGCCGAGGGCTCGACTGATACGGTTTCGCGTGTAGTGGGAGACGTAGGTGATGGTGTCGCAGCCGTTGCCGATGATCCGTAGTGCGGCGTGGGCGAAGGGAAGCATGGCCCAACCCACTTCGTGTCCGTGGGTGGAGGCCACGATGGTGGTGACGTCGGTGTGGCGGCGCAGGTAGTGGGACATGAGAGCGAGCGGCGCGGCAGCACCAAACCACACTGTTTCGTAGCCTTCATTGCGGATGAGGGCTGCCACCTCGCGGCGCACACGGAGAGTGGGCAGGAGTACAGATGTTGGATTACGTACGATTGAGTAGGGCTGTTGAGCATCGAATTCTGCACAGCGTTCGGGGTGCCAGGTCGAGCAGTAGACGCCGATTTTGTCTGCGGGGAGCTCCTGGATAAACCGGTGGAGATACGACTGGATTCCCCCCGGGCGAGGGGGATAGTCATTGGTGACCAGAAGCGTTTTTCGCATGATTCTACCCTACTGTAGCGAACATTGAAAAATAGCTGCTAGCGCCGTCTTCACCTGTTTCGTGTGGTGAGGTAGAAGATGACGGCGCTAGTGGCAGCAGGCAGGTTTAGTACCGACGAATGGTGTTGATGGGGGCATGATACAGCGGAGAAAGCCGCACGGTTTGTCCGAAGGTAGGGGCATGCAGCACCTGACCGTTACCCGCGTAGAGGCCGACGTGGCTGGCATCGGAGTAGTAGATGACGAGGTCACCGGGCTGAATGTCCTTTTCCGGGACGGCTAGTCCACCAACAGCCATTCCTTGGCTAGCACGAGGCAGGGTAATTCCCAGCTGGCGGTATGCCCAGTAGACCAGACCAGAGCAATCAAAGGCATTGGGGCCAGTGGCACCCCACACATAGGGGCTACCGATGCGGGTCATTGCAATCTGGAGAGCTTTGTTACCTAGGATGTTCGCACCGAAGGCGATCTTGGGATCAAAATCCTCGGGTAGCTTGACGCTCTTCCATGCATTCTTAAGGTTCGGCGGCAGCGAAGCGAATTCTGCTTGCACAGAAGCGATCCGCTTGCGCATGGCGATACGGGCTTTATCGAGATCAGCTTGCGCTTTGCGGGCGCTTGCCTGTGCTTTGATGGCCTTAGCTCGGTTGTCGGCGGCAGCCTTCTTAGCCTCGCCGGCCGCATTCATGGCGTTCTCGTAATCCACCAAAATGTTGAGGGTGGTTTGAGTAAGGGCTGCCTCGCTCCGAGATTGGTCAAGGATCTCTTGGGGGGAATCGGCCATGAGGACACGCATGACACCCACGTTTTGAGTGTTGCGGAGGTTGATGGACGCGATGTTGTTCAGCGGTCCCTGCATACCCGCGCGCTTGCGCTCTGCGACGGCGGCAGCTTTATTCGCAGCGGCGATCGCCTTTTCCGCAGAAATTTGATCTCGCTTGGCACGCTTCAGGGTGTCATTCGCCTGATGGATCTGTTCGGAGGTGCGCTCGGCATCGCGAGCTAGCTTGCGCAGTTGATCGAGCGGAGTCGGTGCAGCGTTCGCTGCTGATCCGAGGCCCGCGATAAGAGCGGTGGACAACACCATTGCTGCCGTTCCACGTACGGGATGTGATCCACGCATGTTACGCACTTCCTGTCGTTCTAAGATGAGGCAGTTTGACCGTGTATCGCCAGATGATTCGCGGTGTCTCGGAGGTTATCGAGCTGTTTCGGTCGAGTCTCTGCTTGATCTCAGTTAAGTCTCATTTCGGTCTCTAATTTACGTCCAGGAAAGGCGGTTGTCCATCTGATCTTACGAGAAAAAGCACTCTTTATCTTGGCTCTATTCACTTTCGTAACACCTGTAACAGACTGAGGAAAAACCAGCCGACTCTAGCCGCCAACCCCCAGACAAAACTGTGAAGATTGTCACGAGGCGACTATTACGACGGTACGCATACCCGCACGCGCACCCGCTCAGTAGTAGCGAGTGGCGCCATAGTATGGCATCGAGTCTAACGACGATTCGCTGACGTTCTGCCCTTGATACGGAGCATGGACGATTGTGTTCTTGCCGGCGTAGACACCTACGTGGCTAGCATTGCCATAAAATGCGACGATGTCGCCGGGCTGCAGGTCCTTGCGCGCAATGGCATGGCCGCCCGCAATCTGGTCCTGCGAAGTACGCGGAATATTGATGCCCAGCTGCTGATGTGCCCACATAACCAGTCCAGAGCAGTCAAAAGCATTAGGGCCAGTGGCGCCCCAGACATAGGGATCACCGATACGAGAACGCGCCGCTTCTAGGATCTTCATACCCCGGGAGCGTTGCACGTCAGCCTTGCTGCGAGTCTTCGCCTTCGACGTCATCAGTTGATCAACTGGGATGACGGTATCGACCAAAGTAGCGACGGTCTTATCTTCCAACACCTTATCGATAACGGGCTGAACAGCCTTCTTGACAGGCTGCAACTCATCCAGCACAGGCTGTGCCTGCTTCTTCACCTTGTTCGTTACCGGCTTTGCCTCGTCACGAACCTTCTTAGCCTTCGGAGCGTACTTCTTGTTGACCTTTTCAGCGGCCGGAAGAGCCTTCTGCGATGCTTGGCGAACAATCTTCTCCGCGTCGTCGAGCGTGGCATCATCAGTACGCACATGCGTTGGGGTGGCCAGTTCCGGAATCTCAATAGACACCTGTGGCACGACAGGAGTGTCGAGCTCGGCAGCCATAGCCGGTCCGGCGATGCCACCCATGAGGCCAGCAGATACGACACTGACAGCGAGGGCATGGGGAGCCGACACGCTCTTCGTCACTGCACGATGCTTCGCCATGAGTTTTCTCCATTCATCATTTCTGGCGTGGTGTACATCAACGTCGATGTCGCCAGCTAGACTTTCTGGATACGGGTGAATCCCGCCAGAATTCTCTTTGGTCTCAAAAAGATTACGAAAAGATAACCGACGTTGTCCACTTTTCGAGACCAAAAAAACGCAATATGCGACAAATTATTGCCCACACCCGCCCACTAGTTGCGATATTTACGCAGGTAAAAACACTTTTATCGACTGTCAAAAATATTTTTGAAAAATATCGTTTTGATAACGCAACACGCCGTTCGTCGTTACCAATCATGCATTCTCAACGCTTGTTACAACGACTCGTTATCGTAGAATTCGTGACTAACGAACGTGTGCGGTTGCCCGGAGCCTCGAACCCCCTGTCGAACCTCAACTCCCCCATCCCCACGCTGTGGCCTGCACACTATTTCTCAGCGGACGAGTCCCCCACGGAGACCACCCCGCTATGTGACACCACCTTCGTCGTCATCGACCTTGAAACGACCGGCATGACACCGGGCATCGACGCCATCACGGAGATTGGTGCAGTCCGGGTAACCGGCGGCGTCATTGAAAAAGAGTTTGCGACTCTCGTTAACCCGGAACAACCCATCTCTCCATTTATCGAAGACCTCACCGGCATCACCAACCAACAGGTTCGCGACGCTCCCACTATCGACGTCGTCTTCCCCTCTCTCCTTGAATTCATTTCGGGGAGCACACTCGTCGCTCACAACGCTTCTTTCGATCTCTCCTTCCTCCGCGCGACCGCCCAACAGCTGGACTACTGCTGGCCCGACAACCCCTCTCTCTGCACCGTCAAACTAGCCCGGCGCATCCTTGACCGCCAAGAAGCTCCCTCCGTCAAGCTCTCTGCGCTCGCGCAGCTCTTCCACACCCACACCCGCCCCACACACCGTGCACTTGACGACGCTCGCACAACAGTAGAAGTCCTCCACGGGCTTATCGAACGTGTTGGCACCCAAGAGGTCACAACACTAGCCGACTTATCCGCCTACCGTGGACACCACAACAGCGCCATCTATGCCAAACGGTCGATGGCGGACGGTCTCCCCCATCTCCCCGGCGTTTATATATTCCGTGACGCCCACAACGTTCCCCTCTACGTCGGAACAGCGACCGATCTGCGCCGTCGTGTCATGGGCTACTTCAACGGTTCGGAAACACGGCGCCGTATGTCTGAAATGGTGCTTCTCGCAGACCACATTGACTATGTCGAATGCCTCACTCCTTTTGAAGCGAGCATTCGTGAACTGCGGCTCATCAGTGCCCACCAACCTCCTTACAATCGTCGCTCACGGGACCAAGAAGGCCACTGGTGGCTCATCCCTCCACGCGCATCAGCCTCCCACCTCTATTCCTGTACACGTGTTGCCCCAGCCGAGAATGCTTGCGCGGTTGGCCCTTTCCGTCAGAGAAGCACGGCGGTAGCGGTGGGTACCCTCATTGAAAGCGATATCCGGCACGGCGTCGCTCCCACCGAGCCCCTCACCCTAGCTGAAAAATCCGCGAGTGCTGAGATCATGCGTGAACTCACACGGGGGGTAGCTGCGCCTCTCATCGAACGAGCACAGTCGCATCTCACAGAACTTGCCACTGCACAGCAATACGAACAGGCCGCATTTCTGCGAGACACCACTGCTAAGGCAGTGCTGGCGCTTGGCTCACTCCACCGATACCAGCAGCTTTATCACCAGGAGGAGATTATTGTGGCGGAACCTGACGGCCGTTCCGGCTGGTTCTTCACCGCCATTCGCCATGGCATGTTTGCGGGAACCCTCCATAGTCTTGCCGGCGAAAACTACCAAGCTGCTATCTCCCAGCTGCACGCTAGCGCCCAGACTATCCTCTCCTTTGCGGACGCACCCATGACCAGCTCCCAAGAGGAACGTCAGCTCGTGTATCGCTACCTCGGCAGTGGCCACGTCCGACTGGTAGAGGTGGCATACCCCTGGCACGAGAAACTCTCCTCCGCTTGCGGCTACCGCGAATGGGCAGAACGTGCCGCAGCTGCGAAAAAGTAGACATGTCCATTCCTTCTATGGCGAGAAGTCGTTGTACTTCCCCTAGCCCCCTACAAGCCAACCCCCATTTAGTGGCATACTTAAACGAACCCTCCCCCACCCGTATGGGGCATATGCTTCTCCGCTAGGAACTCTCCTAGCGGCTTATGGAAGGACGAAATATCTGTGTGTGGCCTTCTCGGATTTCTCGCAACTGGCGGAAACGCTACAGCGTATGCAGATTCCGTAACTGCAGCACTTCCTCATATGCGCCACCGCGGCCCCGATGAGCATCTCACCTGGCATAACCAGGATGTCGTTTTCGGTTTCACCCGTCTTTCTATCATCGACATCAAGAACGCCCACCAGCCTATGGTGTGGGGGCCTGCTGACGACCCCGAACGCTACATCCTCGCCTTCAACGGCGAAATCTATAACTATGTAGAACTGCGTGACGAACTTCAACACGAATTCGGTGCCGAATTCCATACCACGGGTGACGGAGAACCCATTGTTGTGGGCTTCCACTACTGGGGCGAAGATGTGATCACTCGCCTTCGCGGCATGTTTGCCTTCCTTATTTGGGACACCAAAACCCGCACTCTCTTCATGGGCCGCGACCCCTTCGGCATCAAACCCCTCTACTACTGCCAGACTGAGCATGGTGCCGTCTTCGGATCCGAGAAAAAATGCCTCCTTTCGCTTGCAGACACCATCAATCTGCCGCTGGAACTCGATAAGCGCGCGCTCGAACACTATGCGGCCTTCCAGTACGTCCCTGAACCGGAGAGCCTCCACACCACCATCCGCCGCCTCGAATCTGGATGCTGCGCCACACTCACTCCAGGTGGACAGCTAGAGACACACCGCTACTTCACCCCTACCTTCCCCATCGATAAGAGTGCGCATGATCACGAGCAAGCCCTTATCGACGGTATTACGGCTGCTCTCGAAGATTCCGTCGCTAAGCACATGCGAGCAGATGTCACAGTTGGCTCCTTCCTCTCCGGCGGTATCGATTCCACGGCCATTGCCTCACTTGCCAAGCGCCACAACGATAATCTGCTGACGTTTACCACCGGTTTCCACCGTGAGGGCTACTCCGAAATCGATGTAGCAGCAGAATCAGCGAAGGCAATCGGGGTCGAACACATTGTGAAGCCCGTAACCCCTGAAGAATTCATCGAGGCAGTCCCCCGCATCATTTGGTACCTCGATGACCCAGTTGCAGACCCTGCTCTTGTCCCCCTCTACTTCGTGGCACGCGAAGCCCGCAAACATGTGAAAGTTGTTCTCTCCGGCGAAGGCGCAGATGAGCTTTTTGGTGGCTACACCATCTATAAAGAACCACTGTCCCTCGCTCCCTTCGAGAAAATCCCCGGCCCACTGCGACGCGGACTTGGTAATTTCTCCGACCATCTCCCGCACGGTATGCGCGGCAAGAGCCTTCTCAAGCGCGGCTCCATGACGTTGGAAGACCGCTACTACGGAAATGCCCGCTCCTTCACCTTTGAGCAGATGCACGAACTCATGCCCTGGGTAACCCCCGAGTGGGATCACCAGGACGTGACCGCCAATATCTATGCACAGTCCGTCGGCTGGGATCCGGTAGCCCGCATGCAGCACATCGACATGTTTACCTGGCTGCGCGGAGACATTCTGGTGAAGGCAGACCGCATCACCATGGCGAATTCTCTCGAGTTACGCGTCCCCTTCCTCGATAAGGTTGTCTGGGAGGCGGCCCGCAAACTCCCCTACGACATGAAGATTGCCCACGGCACCTCCAAATGGGCGCTGCGCGAGGCACTGAAGACCATCGTCCCGCCGCATGTTCTCAACCGTAAAAAGCTTGGTTTCCCGGTCCCCATCCGCCACTGGTTGGCAGGGCCAGAAATGTTCGACTGGGCACGAACGCTCATTCTGGAATCTGAGGCCGATCACCTATTCGACAAAACAGCGCTCCTCTCCATGTTGGAGGAGCACAAGGACGGCGTGATGGATCACTCCCGCCGTATCTGGACGATGCTATGTTTCATTATTTGGCATGCCATCTTCGTCGAAGATCGTATTCACCCAGAAATCCCGGCACCCCAATACCCAATCGAGTTGTAACTTCAACCGACAACATACGACAGAGAAAGGGGATCGTCCATCAAATGGACGATCCCCTTTGCTATAGCGTCGTTAGGGAGTCGGCTACAGAACGGCCAAGATTGCCTCTGCGCTCGCTTCGTCGTAACGCTCAGCGAGCCGCTGGCGGGCTACCTCAGCATCCCAGACCCACTCTTGCGTACCAACAGTCTCCAAAACGAGACAGGCCACCAGTGAACCCAATTTGGCGCAATTCTCCCAGTCCAAACCGCGCAGCCGGGCTGTCAAAAAACCAGCCCGGAAGGCGTCACCTACCCCGGTGGGATCCTGAATGTTATCGCTATGCAGAGCGCCAACAAAAAACCTGCCATCGGGGGTATTGATTTCGGAGCCACGCTCACCGAGTGTCGTCACCCGAACTGTCACCAAAGCATCCAACTCTTCAGCTGTCAGTGCAGTCTTTTGTAGCAACAGCCCATACTCGTACTCGTTGGAGAACAAATACTCTGCCCCTGTGACCAGCTGAAGAATACTGTCACGGGTCAACGAGGAAAGCTGCTGGGATGGATCCGCCGCAAAGGGGATACCCAGTTCACGAGCTTCCTCCGTATGTTTGGCCATGGCGACCGGATCGCCAGCACCAATGAGCACAATATCGGGTCGCGGGGCGACGTCGTGGAGCGAGATCTGCGCAGACTCGCTCATTGCGCCCGGATAGAAGCTGGCAATCTGGGCGAGTTCTGCATCAGTCGTACAGGTAAACCGTGCCGTCGCGGCCGTGTCACTGACATAGACCTGGGAGCAATCCACCCCGTGGTCCTCCAACCAGCGCTGGTAGTCGCCAAAATCTTTGCCGACGGCACCGAGCAGCAGAGGCTGTTCACCCAACACGCCCAGGGCGAAACAAATATTGCCGGCGACACCTCCGCGCCGAATATCCAAACCGTCCACCAGAAAGCTGAGGGAAACATGGTCGAGATGCTCGGGAAGGAACTGCTCAGAGAACTTTCCCGGGAAGGTCATGAGATTGTCAGTGGCTACGGAGGCCGAAACGGCAATGGTCATTAGTTGAATGAATCTCCACAGGCGCAGGAACCCTGAGCATTGGGGTTGTCAATGGTGAAGCCTTGCTTCTGGATAGTGTCTGCGTAGTCGATGGTAGCGCCCATCAGGTAGGGCATGGAGAGACGGTCCACTGCAAGAGTGACGCCGCCGAATTCGTTACGAATATCGCCATCGAGTTCACGATCGTCAAAGAAAAGCTGATAACGCAGGCCAGCGCAGCCACCAGGGGCAACAGCAAGACGCAGTACGAGGTCGTCGCGGCCTTCCGCATCAATGAGTGCCTTGGCCTTAACGGCAGCAGCATCGGTTAGAGTTACACCGGCAAGGTAGTCCTTGGTGTCAGCCATGAAGTGCTCCTAAAAATGATTGACTATGGTCTAGTTAATCTCTACGAGTGTAGAACGATTCACCTCCAGAAACTATTCCCAACCAACAGGAATTAAACTTCTCCATCTCACCCTCCCACGTGGCGGGAATTTCCTCCCGGCTCACCCCATTACCACGCAGTGTCGTGGCCACACCTACATACCGCGAGACAACAACCACCCCCTACACTTTGGGCATGGGAGGTTGCCGAGCAGCAGGAAAAAGTTAGGCTTAGCGCCTCCTTTTCCTCTAGCCTAAAGAGGTGAAATTCTTTCGTCGTGACCCCCAAGAGAGCGCTCCCGCTGAGGCCGAGCCCGCGGTTGAAGCCACCACCGAAACGGTAGCTCCCCAGAAGGGCTCCGCCTATACCCCCAAGAAGGGATATGCCACTCCACGTCGCCGCGACGTCGAGCGTGCCCGCGGTATTCAGCGTGGACCCGTCGCACCCGCTCCGATGACACGCAAAGAAGCCCGTGCACGGGAGGATGCCCGTTACACGGGCATGACGAAGGAAGAAAAGAAGGCCGCCAAGGCACGCGAAACCGAAGAACGCCGCATGCAGCAGGAATATCGCCGTCAGCGGATGGCTGCCGGTGACG
Organism: uncultured Lawsonella sp.; assembly: GCF_947252745.1. Classification (NCBI taxonomy): domain Bacteria; kingdom Bacillati; phylum Actinomycetota; class Actinomycetes; order Mycobacteriales; family Lawsonellaceae; genus Lawsonella; species uncultured Lawsonella sp. Next base: position 87,116 of record NZ_CAMXWW010000003.1, read on the forward strand.
ACGACTATGTGCTGCCCCGCGACAAGGGCCCCATCCGGCGCTTTGCCCGCAACTGGGTAGACTCCACATGGACCCCGATCTCCTGGCTTTTCCCCATCGTGCTGCTGCTGCTTATCGGCACCATGATTCCTAACCACGCGGTGCAGAAGACCATCCAGTACCTCATGTACTTCTTCTTCATCGTGCTTCTTATCGAAACCTTCCGTATCTGCATTACGGTTTCTCGTGTAGCAAAGAAGAAGTTTCCCGGGAAGAAGGACACAGGGTTCCGTTTGGGCTGGTACGCATTCATGCGCGCAACCCAGCCGCGCCGCTGGCGTAACCCCGTCCCCCAGACCTCACCGACTTTCCCCTGGTCGAAGAAGGATGACGGCGAGGATGCTGCCAATGCTTCTTCCGATGCACAGTCCGCGAAGGCGAGGAAAGCCGGCTAGAATGGCGTTTAGCCTGGTCATTGGGGGCGCGCGGAGTGGAAAATCGGCATTCGCCGAGAAGCTTATCTGTGCTACTCGGGCAGACTATGTACGATACGGTGCTACCGGCCCCACCACGACGAATGATCCAGCATGGGAAGAGCGCGTCGCCCTTCATCAAGCGCGTCGGCCCTCCCAATGGGACACTGTCGTCAGCTGTGACCCTGCCACGTTGCTCGCGCCTTTTCCAACCACTGGGCATTCTGCCCTGCTACTCGATGATCTCCCTTCCTGGGTGACTCACCAACTGTCTGACCTCACTGACTGGGAGACCTGCACCCCCGACCAGCACGCACAGCTTCTCGACCGGGCCAACCGCTTCGCCACTGATATTGCGGCATGTGCTGCCCAAGGCATCGATATCGTGGTGGTGACGCTGGAAGCGGGGTGGGGAGTTTCCCCAGCTACGACTGCCGGCAATATCTTCCGAGATGTTCTGGGGGATGTCAATCAGCTCTGGGCTGCTGCGGCAGACTCAGTGACCTTGGTGGTCGCTGGTCTTCCTCTCTCCCTCAAACCCTCAGCGACACCTTTGCACACTATGTCTGGGGGCAGCTAGATGACATTCCCTACAATTACCCCGCCTTCACACGAGTGGCAGCAGACTGCCCGGCGCTACCAAGACCGTCTGACCAAACCGTTGGGTTCTCTTGGCCGCTTAGAGGACCTCGGAGTGTGGCTGTGCGCTTGCCAGGAACAGTGCCCGCCGCGCCAGTTCACTCATGCCAGATTGGTTGTCTTTGCGGGAGACCACGGTATTGCGGCTGCCCATCCGGTCTCTCCTTATCCTGCTGATGTCACCCGACAAATGCTGCTCAATATGGTGCAGGGAGGTACTGGGGTAAACGCTTTATGCCGCAATGCTGGCGTGGGCTGGCGAGTTGTTGATATGTCGGTGCGTGGAGCTCCCTTCCCCGGGGATATCTCCGCGTTTCGGGTACGAGAGGCGTCAGGATCTATCGATTGTGAAGATGCGCTCACCCGCGCTGAGTGTGAAGCCGCACTGCAAGCGGGACGAATGGTGTGCGACAGTGAAGTCGCTGACGGGGCTGACCTCCTTGTTGCTGGTGAGCTTGGCATTGGAAACACCTCTCCGGCGGCAGCCATTATTGGGGTACTGTGCGGTCTGCCCGCAGAACAGGTCGTGGGACGTGGTAGTGGCATTGATGATGCTGGGTTAGCTAACAAGACCGCTGCTGTGGCGGCTGCTATTGCACGGGGGCTACCCTCTCACGAGGATCCAATGGGGCTGCTCACATGTTGTGGAGGTGCCGACCTTGCTGCCATGGCCGGGTTTCTTGCCCAAGCTGCTGTGCGGCACATTCCGGTAGTGCTAGACGGGGTCATTGTGGGAGCATGCGCACTTCTTGCAGAAATGCTGGCACCGGGTGCCCGCTCCTGGTGGGTGGCGGGCCATCAATCAGCTGAGCCGGCGCATGCTGCTGCATTAGATGCACTGGAGCTCTCCCCTCTTCTGGACTTAGGTTTGCGACTCGGCGAGGGTTCTGGTGCGGTGTGTGCAGTTCCTCTTCTGCGTGGCGCCATCCACTGCATGACAGATATGACTACCTTTGATGATGTAGAGGTTAGTGGGCGACTCGATGCGCAGGACGGCATCGGCCCACGCTTCCCCACTACGGAGGTATAAGCACCATGGTCGGCTTCCGCACTGCTCTGTCGTGGATGACCATTATCCCAGTCAAAGCTCCTGACGAGGTCGACCGTGCGCTGGGAGTGCGGACAGTACGTGCCATTCCCTTAGTAGGTGTAGTGCTAGGCCTGCTCTGTGGGCTCGTCTCGTGGGCGTTTGCGAGTATCGCTGTCCCCTGGCCTATCACCGGCATTGTCATCACTACTCTGCTTGTGGTCCTTACTCGCGGCATGCATGTTGACGGGCTGGCTGACACTATCGATGGGCTCGGTTCCTACCGCGAACCGGACGAAGCGCGCCAAATTATGCGGGACGGCCGAGTGGGGCCCTTGGGGATGGCAGCAGTTGTGTTGGCGCTTATTGCTGAAGCTCTCACTTTTGGGCTATTAAGCACCCACAATGGGCACATTATGACGGGCACGGTGATTGCGGTTGCCCGCTGGGCTACTCCCCTCATGTGTGCAGCTGGGGCGTCCCAAGTTCCTCGCCGGGGTTTTGGTTACTTGATGATTGGCACGCAGCGACCGGCGTTCGCCTGGGTGGTAGCCAGTATCGGGGCACTTCTTTTTACCGGTGCGGCCGCTGTCACGTCTGAGCTATGCGGGCGTATGCCTGATGTCTCTGTTGTGGTCGCTCTGCTCTATAGTGCCGCAGCTGTTGGCGGAACGGTACTGTATCGCCGACACTGTGTTCGCCGGTTGGGCTATCTCACTGGTGATGTGCTGGGCGCCAATGTGGAATTGCTGCAGGCGTGTGGTGCGGTTGCGGCGGTGTGTGCGGTAACGGCACTGCTGTAAGTCTGGCGGTACCGTCGCCATCCTCGTCCCCCGCGACCATCATGGGCTTCCTGTTCCCCTCTACTTCCCCACGATAGAACTGCCGCCCCTGCGACTGTTGTGCAGGGGCGGCAGTTGTGAGGTAACGCTGCTCATGGCTCGTCACTCTGGGGCCGCAACCTCTGTTGCGGCCACTACGCTGGCTAGACCAGCTTGTATAGCCAGTTATGGTCGTCAGCGAGTTCGCCGCGCTGAATACCGGTGAGGGTGGCACGCATCTTCATGGTGATGTCGCCAGACTTCCCCTCGTTGACTGTGAATTCGCCATCGCGGGACTTGAAAGTACCGATGGGGTTAATGACGGCGGCGGTGCCGCAGGCAAAGGCTTCGGTAATTTCACCCTTGGCTACCCGGTCGGCCAGCTCAGTCATTGTAATAACGCGCTCTTCGACGGTATAGCCCAAATCCTGGGCGACGGTCTTCAAGGAGTCCCGGGTAATACCTGGGAGCAGTGATCCCGACAGGGCTGGGGTAATGACGGTAACGTCATCACCATCCTGGGCGACGAACATGACATTCATTCCGCCCATTTCTTCAATGTTTTCTCGCTTTATAGCGTCAAGCCACAGCACCTGGTCGCAACCCTGCTTATCGGCAGCATCTTGGGCGGCAAGGGAAGCTGCATAGTTGCCGGCGAACTTTGCGGCGCCAGTGCCTCCGGGGCAAGCACGCACGTATTCGTGTGACACCCACACCGTCACCGGCTGCACACCTTTTGCGAAGTAGGCACCGGCAGGAGAAGCAATAAGGACATAGGTGAATTTCTTGGCCGGGTGAACACCTAGACCAGCCTCCGTGGCGAACATGAAAGGACGGAGGTAGAGGCACTCCTCGCCACCTGGCTGGGGAACCCAGTCCTGGTCAATGGCGATGAGTTCCTTAATTGAGTCAATAAAGTCTTCCTCGGAAAGCTTAGGCATAGCCATGCGCTCCGCAGAGGCTTGGAAGCGAGCTGCATTGGCGTCGGGGCGGAAGGTCACAATCTCGCCATCAGCGTGGCGGTAGGCCTTCAAACCTTCGAAGATAGCCTGGCCGTAATGCAAAACCATGTAGGCAGGGTCGACGGAGAAGGGAGCATAGGGCACCACACGATGGTTGTGCCAGCCTTTACCTTCTTCGTAGTCGATAACGACCATATGGTCGGTGAAGTAGCGGCCGAAACCGGGGTTTTCGAGAATAGCTGTGCGTTCTGCAGCGGTACGGGGGTGCTCAGAACGCTGAATATCAAAAGTAGAGTGTTGAGCCATGGGAATTATGCTACTCCACTTCGCGTTTTTCCCCGATGAGGCCAGATTTTCTTTGCACAATGAGCGTGATTTCGGTGAGCGTCTGCCAGGAGTTCTCCACAGAATCCTTGTCTGCGCGCACTATTGCGACTGAGCTGAGAGCATCCGCAGGGTACTCTAGAGGGCATACGTACCCCTGCAAGGAGTTGTGCCATGTCCGTCTCAGTAACACTTCCCGAACTCGGTGAGTCAGTGGCGGAGGGAACCGTCACCCGCTGGTTAAAGAACGTTGGGGATTCTGTTGCACAAGATGAGCCCCTAGTCGAGATCGCCACAGACAAGGTCGACACCGAGATTCCTTCCCCCGTGTGTGGTGTCATTGTCGAGATCTGCGCATGGGAAGATGACACCGTCGAAATCGGCGGCTTGCTAGCCCGCATTGCCGACCCTACCGAAGCTGCCGCAGCACTCGGTAGCCCCGTAATGACCGGATCCGGTAGTGGTGCCGCCAGCACTGTTCCCTTCCCGGAAGTGTCCGACGCACGCGCGCAGGAGCATGTCACAGTCGACAAAACAGCGGAGCTCCCTGAGCCAGCCTCCACATCTTCCTTCCAACCACACGACAATGCCTCTGGCGCACCTGCAACCGCTTCATCCTCCGCAACACCACACCATGCTGCCCATGCCGACTCCACGTCGCAGGACGATGACGCAGAAGAAGCACAGTACTTCGAAGTACTCATGCCCGAGCTTGGCGAATCCGTCACTGAGGGGACAATTACTCGCTGGTGCAAAAAACTCGGCGAAAAAATCTCTGAAGATGAGCCCCTGCTGGAAGTATCAACCGACAAGGTTGATACCGAAATCCCCTCCCCCGCCGACGGTATCCTCGTGCAAATCTGCGCGGTGGAGGACGACACTGTCCCCGTCGGACAAGTATTGGCTGTGCTACAGGTGGGTGGAACTGCCCCTGATCCCGCCGACTTAGTTGGGGACTATGGGACAGCAACCGATGTGTCGGCAGAGTCCGAGGGTAAGGACGAGAGTACGACCACCGCTCTGCTGACTGCCACGGCGACTTCCCTTGACGATGTCATTGCATCTGGCTCAACTATATCTGACACTGCAGAGGGGGACGACACGGAGCCCACCGGCACCCCCAGCGATGTTTCTGCCAACACCACTGCCGAGAAGACGACTCCCGCTGGTATAGCACCCAAAGTACCGCAGACCGCCCCCTCATTCGACGATGTTCCTGGCGTTACCAGCTTCGGCGACACCCCGCGGGCCAGTACCGATCACAGCTACGTCACCCCCCTAGTCCGCAAACTAGCCGCCGACAAAGGTGTCGATCTTGCTGATGTCAAGGGAACCGGCTTGGGAGGACGCATCCTCAAGAAAGACATCCTGGGCTATGCTGCCGAACGGGAACGTCGCGCTGCTGCCGCAGCCGCCGCAGCCACCGCAAGCGCTGCTGCCTTGGACACATCCGCGATGACGAGTGCAGTTGGGGGCATCCTCACTACTACCACCGACGACAGAGTTGGGGGAGCTGAACTCCGTGGCACTACGCGGCCAGCATCCCCTGTTCGGCAGTCCGCCGCCCGCGCCGCGCTATCCGCCGTCCACCACACCGCACCCGTCTCGCAGGTCTTCGAAGTTGACCTCACCACGCTCCTGCGCCAGCTAGTATCGGACCGTTCTGCTGAACCCTCCTTGGCATTGTCCCTTCGAGCATGCGTCGCCTACACGGTCGCGAGGGTCCTGCTTCATCATCCTGTCATGAACGCGAGCTATGACAAGCAACACCAACTCATTTCCTACCACGAGGACATCGACCTTTCGGTCGGTATTGATACCCCACAGGGGCTTCTCTGCCCCGTCCTCCACCATGCTGACCAGTGCAGCCTCGCAGAAATCGGGCAGCGTCTGCAGGAGATGGAAGACCGGTGCTTGAGCGGCAACCTGACGCCCGGCGACCTCAGTGGTGGCACCTTTGCGCTGGCTCACCCCAGCGCAAGTGGAGCGCTCTGGGAAACCCCCATGGTTATTCCGCCCCAATCTGCCGCACTCGCCGTAGGCAACCCGGTGCAGCGCCCCGTCGTGGTTGAAGACGCAGGCGGTAGCGCCATCGCTATTCGCGCGATGAGCTATCTAACGCTGAGCTACGACTCCTGCCTGGTCGATGCTTCTACAGCAAGCAGCTTCCTCCGCGATGTACAAGACGCCCTTCAGGAAGCGAGCTTCCTCGACGATATTGATGATGTGAATGGACTCTCTTAATACTGACTCCTCCCCAATCTCATCACGCGCATCCCGCCTCCCCTTCGACTATCGGTGGCTGGGGGAGGTGGACTATGACATCGCATGGGAGTGGCAGGAGGCCGAAACCGCCCGGCGCAAGGCTAGCGTGCAGGACCCATCACAGGCAGCGGAAGCCCGCGATGTGGTGTTCCTCCTCACCCACCCTTCCGTTTACACAGCTGGAAGGATGACGGAAGACAGTGATTTGCCCGACAATGGTGCCCGCGTAGTTTCCATTAATCGGGGTGGACGGATCACGTGGCATGGCCCTGGACAACTCGTCGGCTATCCCATCATTAAGCTGGCAGAGCCCTTAGACGTTATCGCTTTCGTACGCCGCACCGAAGAAGCCCTCATCCGTGTCGTCACTGATCTGGGAGTACCGGCGGGCCGGGTACATGGGCGGTCGGGAGTGTGGGTCCCCAGCGACGCCGCGCTAGGGCTACCCGGAAATCGGCCAGAACGAAAGGTCGCCGCACTGGGTTACCATCTGACGGGCGGGGTGAGCCAACATGGTTTTGCCATTAACTGTTGTAACTCACTCGAGCCCTATACCCATATTGTGCCCTGCGGCATCACCGACGCCGCCGTCACCACTCTGTCTCTCGAAGTCGGCCGAACCGTCACCCCCACCGACATCCTGCCAGCAGTACAGCACTATTTTCAGCTGGCACTGGACGGTGAACTCGGGCTCACCGAAGGGGAGATTCCGCGATGAAAGACTTGTCCGACGACCGGAAACTGCTCCGCATCGAACGTCGCAACGCAACACACCCCATCGAGAAGAAACCGCCCTGGATCCGTACCACAGCCCGCACCGGCCCCCACTACCAAGATATGAAGTCGCTTGTCGACGGGGCGTCACTGCACACCGTGTGTCAGGAGGCTGGCTGCCCCAACGCCTATGAATGTTGGGAGGACCGCGAGGCCACATTCCTTATTGGCGGCAGCCGTTGTTCGCGCCGCTGTGACTTTTGCCAGATCGATTCTGGCAAGCCACTACCGCTGGATCCTGATGAGCCGCGGCGCGTGGCCGAGAGCGTGCGCCACCTTCATCTCCACTACTCCACCATCACTGGGGTCACCCGAGATGACCTCCCAGATGAAGGAGCATGGCTCTATGCAGAAACCGTACGGGAGATTCATCGGCTGAACCCGGAAACGGGGGTCGAAAACCTTATTCCCGACTTCCATGCTAGGCCCGATTTACTCGACCAGGTCTTTGCGGCACGTCCAGAGGTCCTTGCACACAATGTGGAGACCGTTCCGCGTGTGATGAAGGATATCCGCCCCGCCTTCACCTACGAGAAATCCCTATCCGTGCTTACCCAGGCACACGACTATGGGCTCATCACCAAATCGAATCTCATTCTCGGTATGGGGGAAGAACCTACTGAAGTGGAGGAAGCCCTCGTCGATCTCCATGCAGCAGGCTGCGACATCATCACGATTACTCAATACCTGCGGCCCTCTCCGCTGCACCATCCAGTCGATCGGTGGGTGAAACCAGAGGAGTTTCTGGCCCATGCGGATCTTGCCCGCCGGATTGGCTTTGCAGGGGTAATGGCAGGGCCTCTGGTGCGATCGAGTTACCGCGCCGGGCAACTTTATGCGCAAGCGATGCAGCATCTCGGTCGGCCTTTGCCCCCACAGCTCCAGCATCTTTCCGGCAGCAAGGGTGCCTCGCAGGAAATACATAATCTCATCCATCGCCTACACTAGAACTATCTCATGAGCAGCTGAGCTCATAGCAGACAAGGCATTGTTGCGAGGCACTACGCCTGTTTGCCACTTATGTCCATGCACCGCACTAATTGAGGGAGAGTAATGGCTAAAAAGGACAAGCCGCTGGCCGAAATGACCAAGGAAGAGCGGAAAGAAGCCCGCCAGGCTAAGCGTAAGGGCCGCATCAACACCATTAAACAGGTGTGGACCGCCTTTAATATGCAGCGCAAAGAGGACAAGTGGCTGCTCCCCATCATGATTGCTGTGCTAGTGGCCGTCCTCCTTGTCGTTGTGCTCGTTACTTATTTCTTTATGAATGGGTCCTGGGTGACCTGGCTCTTCATGGTTATCGCTGGTATCTTGCTCGGCGTCATGCTGGATATGGTGATCTTCACTCGTCGGATGACCAACAGCCTCTACGCGAAGGCAGACGGTCAGCCCGGCATGGCCGGGTGGGTCCTCTCCCAGTTGAAGGGCACCTGGCGTGTCCAGCAGACGGTAGCGGGCAACGCTAACTTGGATGTTGTGCACCGAGTGGTGGGACGCCCGGGCGTCATCCTAGTCGGCGAAGGTAACCACTCCCGACTGCGCGGATTGATGCAGGGCGAAAAGCGAAAGCTTGCCCGTGTGGTGGGGGATACTCCGATCTACGAGATTTACGTCGGTCACGGTGAAGACGAAGTGGAGATGAAGAAGCTTGAACGCACTATCAAGCGCCTCCCCAAGAACATTGACCGTGACAAAGTCGACTTCATTCAGCATCGTCTGGAGTCTTTGGCGGCAAAGTCCGGCATGATGGGAATGCCCAAGGGTCCCATGCCGGCCGGCGTTAAGGTGCGTAATGTGCAGCGCTCAGCCCGGCGACGCACACAACGTTAACCACACAAATACATAGGTCGGTAGTTCTGCGAGCCCTACTTAACTACTGGCTTTTCCCTCTACCCTTTTCACAACCGCTGTTGGAATTCTCCCCTGATTCGCTACAGCGGTTGTGGTGTATTTTTCCCGGTCCGTGCAGGATAGAGCCATTTTAGGGGTGAGTACGGCCACGGCAACCCTTTTTTAACCGAAAAAGCGGTTGCGTAACACGTCGGAAACACGACCTTGACTCCCGAGCAACACCTGCCCTTTAAAGTTGAGAGATCACCGGGCTAAAGCCGGTCTCAACCAAGGAGAATTACCGTGGGATTTACCAGTCCTCAAGAAGTTGTCGATTACATCAAGGCTGAAGAGGTCGAACTCGTCGATATTCGCTTCACCGATCTGCCAGGTATGGAACAGCACTTCACCATTGACGCTGCTGATTTCACCGTGGAAGCTATGGAAGAGGGCCTCGCTTTTGACGGCTCTTCCATCCGTGGCTTCGCCACCATTGACGAATCCGATATGTCGCTCCTCCCCGACCTGTCTCGCGCCCGACTCGACCCCTTCCGTGAGGCCAAGACCCTTAACGTGGAATTCTTCGTCCACAACCCCCGCACTCGCGAGCCTTACAGCCGCGACCCCCGTAACGTTGCGCGCAAAGCGGAAGAATACCTCATTTCCACCGGTATTGCCGACACGTGCTACTTCGGTGCTGAGGCGGAATTCTACGTCTTCAATAGCGTCCGCTACGCCACCGAGATGAACACCGGTTTCTACGAGATTGACTCTGAAGAAGCCTGGTGGAACCGCGGCAAAGAACTCGACCTCGACGGCACTCCCAACCGTGGCTACAAGTCCCGTTTCAAGGGTGGATATTTCCCGGTTGCTCCTTACGACCACTACCAGGATCTCCGCGACCAGATGTGCCGCGACCTGCGCAGTGTTGGATTCACGCTGGAGCGCGCCCACCACGAGGTTGGTAACGGTGGCCAGATGGAAATCAACTACCGCTTCGATACCCTTCTCCACGCCGCAGACGATGTGCAGCTATTCAAGTACATCATTAAAAACACCGCCTGGAAGAACGGCCTCACCGCTACCTTCATGCCGAAGCCGCTCTTCGGAGACAACGGATCGGGTATGCACGCCCACATGTCCCTCTGGATGGACGGCAAGCCCCTCTTCTACGACGAGAACGGCTACGGCGGTCTTTCCGATCTCGCCCGCTACTTCATCGGTGGCATCCTCGAACATGCGGCCGCAGTGCTGGCCTTCACCAACCCCACTATCAACTCCTACAAGCGTCTGGTGAAGGGTTATGAAGCCCCCGTCAACCTGGCCTACTCCCAGGGCAACCGCTCCGCCTGCATACGTATCCCCCTCACTGGTAATAACCCCAAGGCCAAGCGCATCGAATTCCGCTGCCCTGACCCCTCCTCCAACCCTTACCTTGCCTTCTCTGCCATGCTGATGGCCGGCCTGGATGGCATTAAGAACCGTATCGAGCCGATGGCCCCCATTGACAAGGATCTCTACGAGCTACCTCCGGAGGAAGCCAAGAACATTCCGCAAACCCCGGGTACCCTCGATGAAGCTCTTGAAGCACTGGAGAAGGATCACGACTTCCTGACCGAGGGCGACGTGTTCACCGAAGATCTCATCAACACCTGGATCAACTACAAGCGCACTGTGGAGCTCGACGCCGCTCGTCTGCGTCCTGCCCCGGTGGAGTTCGAACTGTACTTCGACTGCTAACAGGCACGGCATATTTGCACAACTGACCTGCGGTTATTTGCATAACTGCTAGGCAAGGGTGAACCCCTCGACTTTTCGCCAGAATTGTCGAGGGGTTCGCTATTTTTATGCCCAATTTGGGCGGTTTTCAACTCGATTGGCCCTGTCCTTACTTGCTTCACGGGCTAGTTTCAGTACTTGACCACGACTTCTATGCCACGGCCCCCTGAAAAGTTCCAGGAAGACTCATAACCTCTTATGCCGCCTCGCCAATCTGAGGAGGGGCGTTCGCGCCCGCGATGTCGAGAATGTCCTCGCGCGGGCTACCCTTGCGCGGGCGCCCACCCCGAGGTGGTTTCGGACCAGGACCTTCGTCCACTTGTCTGCAAAGGTAATCCATTGCCAACAAGGCGTTGGTCCCAGCAACCGCTAGACCAATGAGGAGCATGAACGCGCCCACGCTTCGCATATAGCGTTTTGTCCGCCCGCCCTTACCAATAGCGACCAGGCTTTTCAGACTGTGGTTTCGTGCCTCGATAATGTTGCGGGGCTTACGGTAGAGCTTTTCCCACTCTTTCGTATAGGCGGGAGGTCCCTACTGCACGTACTTATGGAAGCGGTCATGCTCGTGGATACTCACCAGCTCAGAGGCTTGGGAACAACTCTTGCCGGAGGTGTTCACCTTGTCCAGGATGTGCCTCGGTAGTGGCATGGGTGGTCGACCGAGCGCGGTCTTCTTAGCTGCTGCTTCGCGGGCCCGCTGGTTGCCGGCCCTTAGTAGGCAGAGCACCTTCCCGGACAGTGCGGGACACTCGAAGCGTTGAGAGCCGTCGGCACGCTTTTCTTTTACCGTGATTTGCAGGGTCTTGCGACGCGCGGCCTGGCTTCGCGCTCAGTGTCGCTCATAGCCTCGTTCTCGTGAGCTGCCTTGGGATAATATAGCAGGTCCTCAAACCCAGCAATACACGGGCAGTAGGCTTGGCCCGCGACCTGAGTAATGCCCTCCACGTCGGCGGTAATTCCGAGAGCTTCGGGACGGTTGGGGAGGTCTCCGATAATATCCCAGTCTTCAAATCGGACTGGGCGCTGGTATTCTTCGACCGCAGAACCTGGCAAGTAAATACGGTCACCAATAAGGTAACGCCTCGGCAAACCTGTCTTCTGGAAAACCGCCAATGCCTGCAAGCCGTTCTCACCAACACGACGACCAGGCTTGTCCAAGGACACGCCCACAATAGGTGCTAGAACGTCTTCGCCAAAACATCCACTGAAAGGAGCGACAAGAGTTGCGTCATAACCGAAGACCGTCCTAACCGACTTATGTATGTCTGGGTGGTCACCATTGTGGTTGCCAAAGCGCACCCATTTTCCTGCGTCTGGATGTGAAGGCATACGCTTGGACTGCTCCGTTGGACCGTAAGTCAACGCCTCAATGACCGTCGCGTCGAGAACGACGTCACCTTCATAGTCATCAAAAACGTCGTCACCTAGCAATCGCGCGGACACAACCGCCAGTAGGAAACAAAATACGGACCCTCGAATCTTGCGCTGCTTAATGAACTCGGGGTCGCGGGTCGCTTTAATAGTTTCATATACGTCCTTGTTTAACCGCGTCCACTTGGGATTTTCGGGGTACGGCTCAAGGCTCGCAATGACCCTGCGCTGGAGCGTATTGCGGTAACGGTGGTACCACTGCTTGTACGTGCCACGGCAGAAGTCCTCGTCACGCAGGCTAATAGCGTCCCATGCCTTCTTGTCGAGACGCCTGGTGAGAATGTCAGCGGTGATAGAGAGGTTCATGGGTAGCTGCATGAGCACCGGCGACAGCGCGAGAATGAGCGCTGCCCGCGCGGAAATGTGAGACGGGCGCCCACCTGGTCCTTGGGTTACGGTGTCTGCCTCGTACCAGTCCTCGCACTGTTCGAGTACACCGGAGATGTCCACAATGCGCGCAGCAATGTCAATGAGGTCGAGGCTGACTTTACCCTTGTCGGGCAAGGTGATAGATTCCAACTTCTTGTTCTTCTTGGTGCTCATGTGGCTCACCTCCTTTCTTCGTGTTCGCCAGTGGTGTTTCGTGCTAGCTAGTTGTTGCTGACCAGGCGCAGTGCGGGCCGGCGGGTCATGGTCTCGGTTCCGTCTGAGTTAAGCGCGTTGTGGTTGCCACGCAGAAGCTCTCGTGCTTGCTTCCCTTGTGTGTCCACTTCCGGCAGCCATGACGTGAAATGTTGGAGGGAGGCTAGACCCGCGGCGCGTGCGACAACAGCCTCGGGGACGAACTCGCGCAGAAGGCCGACGACCCATGTCGTGCGCAGACGCCCCGGGAGTCGAGTCGGACATGCTCGGGCTTGCCGATAGGCGTCAAAATGGCGGCCACTGACTCGGTGGTGGCGTGTGCGCGTTGCGGAAACGGAACCAATGAGTTGGAGCTGGGCAGCGCGCGCACTTGGTCCGCAACGACCTGTTCCCATTCGGTGCGTACCAGCACGGTTATCGTCCCAGCATCTCGGTAGCCGCCGACAGTGACAAGGACGCCGGAAGCGTCGACTGTCACGTGGTTTCGAGTCAGTGTCGCCATTTCTTTCGAGCGCAGTCCCACCCCTAGCCCCAGTGCCAGGTAGGTGCGTGCGCCTGCCCGCTAGTAGACGGTGCCGAGCGAATACGACCATTGGACGAGTTGACGTTGCTCCTCCACCGTGTAGGGTGCGTCGGGAGTTTCGTAACCGTAGGCCACGGCAGTATCCCCGAACGGCCACTCGGGTTTGAGTTTTGCCCCAGTGCTACGAGCACGAAGGGACGTGCGCCCTTCACGCGGGTCGTCCGAGGGCTTATCCCAATGGCGAATTCAATGGTTGCCGGGGACAGCACACCTTGGACGGTAAGTTCTGCTCCCAGGTGTTCGACGGCAACGGTGGCCGTTCAGGCAAGTGCGAGCGTGCGTTTCGTAGAGACTCCGCAGATACGGCTGCTGGAACGAGGTGGTTAAGAGCAAGTGGGCGGACAAAGGGCGCGACGACCTGCCACTGCGCAAAAGAAAGTGCGCGTGGTCAGCAGTCCTGGACAATGCGAGCAAAGTCAGGCATGACAAAACCTTCGTGTGCCAGGTAGCTTTCCTGCTGCCAACTGCACGCTCGGTGGTGGACGAGCCGAGCAGAGGTGGTGGTGCAGTAGGAAAAGGTCTGGCACGAAACTAGAAGCGGTGTTTCTTGAAATAAAGATACTAGGCCCGTATAGCTACTGACCAGGCCCAATGGCATGGGCTGTCACTTCCAGGGGCGCCGTGTCATGACTGGCCTCCGGCAATAAGGCGCAAATGTGGACGTGGCGTGTTCGAGGGGAGCGGAGTGTCTTGACTGCTTACTAGACGTAGCCTCTTAACCGAAGCCGCAGGTTGCGACAGTCTCGTTGCAGTTTGTGGATGTTCTAGCTCAGGCAGCGGTGCAATAGTCGCCAGCGCTTTGTGCGACATTCCCAGCAACAGCCCTGTAGACAGCGTGAACGTGCGTGAGGCATCAAAGCAGCGCAAAACCGTTGCGCGTGGGAACGCTAACACACCTCCTCCACTGTCGCACCGTCAGCCAACTGCGCGGTCGCCCAAGTCGCCTGGAGGATGGAGGGTGTAAGGGAAAAAGATGACGGCTTATCGAGTCCCGTTAGCGGGTTGTTCGTTTTCACAACACGTCCCTCCACTAGAGACAGTTGCGCAAGGACGGCCCGAACCTCAGCCCGAGCCTCCAGCGTGTCCCCCTTCACCATTACATACGCGCCGTCACGGCTGACGTCTTCCCCCTTCACCTGTGACAAGACACGCATGGATAGGCCAACACCATAGGCTAACGCGACGGTCGCGCACACCGTGCGCGCCAAGAGCGGAGAAGGCACGGTTTTCACCCGGGCAAATGCGTCCGCTACCTGTTGTCCGGTGAGCGGTTGTCGGCCTATCTGCTTCTGCACGTTTCGTCCCAAAGAGGGTGGCACGGCAGACGTTAGTTCCCACTGAGACACCGCCCCTTCCCACCGACCTACTGCCGAAAGTCGTGAAGAAAGATTTCTTAGAGACGTAATCTTGGACTTCTGCACTTCGCCAAGCCACCACCAAGCAAGCTCACGACTCAACAATGATTGGATATGCACCTCAGCGTCGGCAAGGTCCACTCCCCTAGCCCCTGAAACTTCCGGAAAGAAACGCGACAACAAGGCACCAATACTCGTCAATTCCCGCTCGTTACGAATACCATCCCGCCCGCCGGTACAGTGAGCCACCTCAACTCCTAAGACCAGCAAACGACGCACATGCACCAAGACTTGCCGTTCCGCCCCGAGACGCGGGCAATAGCGCTTCGCGTGAGCAAGCAACTTCGCGTAGTTGTCGACACCGTGAACACTACCCATTTACGCCACCACCTTCGGGCGTGGCGACGCGACCTGACTCGCTCCAGCATTTAGCGTGAAAGTATGACCGACAACGACGCTTATGCAGGTAAGACCCCGAAGGAGCTTTACCCTGGCTGGCCGGACAGTCGCTTGCCCAAGCTGGAGCCGGCCCACCAAGTCATTGAAGACTCGGCTGCCAACGTCTTTCGCCGCTACCGCAACAACACGCTCAAAGAGTTCGCCGAAGACACCGGCGTGAGCGCGTCGACTATTTCCGACTTGACGCGCGGTAATGCGTGGCCGAGTGCCCTCACCGTTGCGCGCCTGGAGGTAGCGGTGCGGTACCCGTTGTGGCCGAGAAAACATGTCCATACCCCCAAGCCAAAACCACGGGAAGCCAAACCCATAAGATTCCGCAAAAATTCTTACGATCCTTCGTCCCCTGACGCCCAGGCGTCCTTTTTGGGTTTACCGGATAGCTCCGTGAGACCGTTTTTCCGGTGCGCCGGATTACGCCCTCCCCCCACCGGCACTGTTTGATTCCCACCCCAACGACCCCAGCCACTACAGTGAAAACTATGACCACGCCCGCCACCCCAGGGCGCGGGCGCACCTCACGCCCCGCCCCGAACGCGCTCTACCCCGCCTGGCCACACGACCCCACCTGCGTCGGCGCTGACGCGCTCGTGCAGACTTTCGTCGCGAACCTCGCCGCGGTGGTCGAGTCGAACCTCACTACGGGAGTGTCCCAAGCAGAACTATGCAGGCGCGCAGAGGTCGGCAAGGCGGCACTGACGAAGATTCTCCAGGGCGCAGTGTGGCCCGATTCGCGCACCGTGGCGAGGTTCGAAACGGCGGTCCAGCAAAGGCTGTGGGTGAGGCCGGGTGACAATGTTCCATTGCCGGGGTCGCTTGGCAGCGGAAACAGTCCACTATCGAGTTAAGAACCGTTACCACAAAGTGTTCTGCGGGACGTACTCAACCTCTGCCCTTTGGATAATGATTCGGAAATATGGGCAGCGGCCATTGATACTTAAGTCCCTACCATCATCCCCCTTGCGAAACCTCACGATTCTAAATTGCTCGGGATTGTACTTATGGAGAAAGGTAATGGGAACACCCATCAATCCAAAATAATCGCTAGGAATATCCTTCGTTTTATTCACATTAATGCCGTCTAAATTGTCATACTTTGGATAAAAGGCTTCGCTTCCAAAATATGTTTTGGCAAGTGGTAGAGGTTCGTGTCGATTCTCGTGATCCAGGGTGGTAAGCCACAAGGCGTTATTTGTAGAAACGATTCGATTCCCCGCTTCATCAATTCGTGCCTCGGTGCCATATAAGTCGTAATGGGCAGGAACAATAAAGCCAGAAACCCCTCGACCTAGATGTACCCCAAGCCACATTTCGTTTCGTTGTATCCGCGGGAAGACCTCTTTATAAGTAATCGCGTTTACATTGGCTATGACTAGGAAATCTTTCTGATACGCAAACATCAACGAAACGAAGTCACGGAAAAGCGAAAATGGGGGGTTTGTAACTACAATGTCCGCTCTTTTCAGAAGTTCAAGACACTCTCCCGATCTAAAGTCGCCGTCACCAACGAGTTCACCATTCTGACTTTCGCCATTGCTGTCGAGTATCGCAAACGTCCCATTGCATTTTCCGTCATTTGCATATCCCGTCGCAATCAATTCCTTTAGTCCCAACTTGTGAAAATTGTCCCTAAAGAACGACACAAAATTACTAATTTTGGGGTCATCACAATTACAGTAGACCGTTTTACCTCGAAATTTCTCTTGATAAAATCCCAACTCAGCGTCAATATCTTTCCGTTGAGTATAGAACTCATCATTCTTTCCCCCCTTAGCCTTGCGCAGTTGATCCCCGCCCCCGGTCCTCACTGCTCGCCCCCTACAACAGACAATTGATTGAACAAGTCACTTGCGAGTACGCGAAGAGAGGTTTTTGCAACGTCAAGCAGAATTGTGAACATCTCCTCACTGTCCCACTCTTCACCATCACCCTGGGTAAATATGGAAGCGGACTGGAGCATAAACGTATTGCCATTGCTTGCGACAACTTTGTTTTCACATAAGTTCATATTGATTGGCTGCCCGAAATTTGCCGCAGTCAAGCGGTCAAGACGATTAAGCATTCCACTATCGTGGTTCAAAATCACTGTACGGCCGTCGGGTCTCGCGACCGTTAGGGTTTGGGTGAGAAAGTTTGTACCCTCCAAGAACAGCACGTAGGGAAAGTGAGATTCAGAAAGCATGAAGTTTGCCATTTCGGCTATATTCTTGTGGGACCTTTCGATTGCATTACCGGCAGCCATGAGGTCTTGGTCCTTCTTTTTCCCCACCAAGATGCCGGCCCGAATATTTTGTAGATCTTTCCCTTGATATTTTGCCTCTGAGATAGCGACCACCCGCCAGTCGCCATCATCATCTTTTACTTCAATAAGCCCTCCGTCGGGAATTACGCTTGCACTAGGTACAAACAATGTTTGTCCCAACTCTGGATCAACTCTTTGGAGCGCTTCGTTTATCTCAACCTTTGTCACCTTTTTTCGGTGCCGAAATTCCAGTTGAGGGTACTCGGACTCAAGTTGACCCGTGACAAGCTTTGAAACCTCGAATACGTTAAGGTCGTGACGCTTCGCAATCTCTCCGAAAATCCCAGTTACACCCTCAGACAGTATATGTTGCGCAGTCAAGCGACTCGATTGACCTTTCCCAGCCAAAGTTTCCCTCTCTCCATGTCTTCGCTTTCAAAATGTAAGATTACAACCAACACGTCCCCTCCTAGCTCACCACTCTACGGCTATTGCCCATCCGGTGTAAGTCATAAGGACACTGACAGACAACGTTTTCGATGCACTGACGAAGTAACACTTTTCCTGCCCCAAACCCCAGCTAAGAGCGTAAGTACCCACTAGAATTTCCGAATATGACTGCATTGGCGATTAGACCTGGATACGAGAAGGTGTGGGTTCGCGGTCGCCCCACCCGCCGCACCGAACTCAAAGAAGAGTTTCAGGCCAGTATTATCCACGCCATTGCGGGAGCCGCAGGGTGCGTTGCAAAAACCGAGAGTATCGACACTGGCATTGACATCACCGTCACCCATGAGACGCAGGGTGTTCGTGATCGGAAAACGATCAATCTGCAACTCAAATGCACCGAAAAGGGCAGCGCCAACGACGAGTTCGTCAAGGTGAAAGTTTCCAAGCAGCGCTACGACGACTACCGCTTCGAGGGTAAGAACGAACCGCTCATTCTCGTCGCCCAACTCGTTCACCCGGACATGGATGAATGGGTAGGCCATGAGGATGCACTCACCAAACTTAGTGCCCGCAACTATTGGGTCAACCTCACGGGTGAAAAGCCGTCCAACGCGGCCGACAACGGCGACGTTATCGTCAAAGTTCCGACAACTAACGTTTTCGACGACGCGGCACTCGTCGAGCTGTTCGCCCTTCACCGCAGAGGGGAGCTTCGACTATGAATAACGCACCCTTGGACATCCAGGCTCTTGAACTGACGTTGACCGAGCTGGCGTGGGTCAAACAAGCCGACAGCGACAACCCGCACATGTCGCTGTGGGTCCCGTCCCCTACAGCGAAACTCGAACCAGCGGTTATTCGAGAAGAGGCTGGAGTCTTCCTTCCCCACAATCCCGAGGCACCCGACTTCCAGCGAATCATCCACCGGGCACTTACCGAGTTGGCGGACCTCAGCGCCGTCAATGTCGTCGAAGAATTGTCGACCTCGCAGCTTCGTCTTAAACGCGCCCTCGACAAGTTCGTCGTGTCGGCCGACGGGCCGGCGGTGCGTAGCGGTGTCGTCGACTGGCGTATGGGAACACGCCTCGTGGAAGGCCTGGGAGAAGTGCTGAAATCTGGTGCCCGAGTCAGCCACGCCCCTAAGCGCTGGTACCAGGGTTCTCACCGCGTCATTGCCGACAACTACCTGGACTCATGTCTCATGGGCCAAACGGAAGTCGGCAGCTACGTTGTCAAAGCCTTCGTCCCAGCGACTGCTGCCCTGTCTATTAGCAACAGCGAAAAAATGAAGAAACACTCCCAGGTGTCATCCCGCGAAGTCACCGAGACGGTGTTCGCTTCGGTGCAGGCAACAAAGGAAATCCTCGAAGAGTTCCACAAAAACAAAGATCCCGATGCCTTCGAATGGGCAATGCCCCAGGGAGTGTCCGTCGAAATGCTGACTGGTTTCCGAAACCTCATTGGCATGGACGAGACGGAAATCTCGGTCGAGTTCATTAAGACCGAAGCTGACGAACCGTCCGTCGTGTCGTCCCGCGGGGCGGTTGTTCTCGAACCTACGTTAACCGAGGCCGTGGAAGTTGGCATTGCGACCTTGAAAAAGGCACCTCAACCCACCGAAATGGTCGTGGCAGGTGAAGTCATTGGACTCATGCGCCAGTGGGACGAACCGGACTCGCGACGGATCAAAATGCGAGGGACGGGGGGACGAGGTGGCAAGATGCGCGTGTTTACCGTTCACCTCAACGAATCCGACTATGCCAAGGCGTTAGAAGCGCACGGTCGTGGCGTGTTCCTTGAGGTCAGTGGTGTCGCCGTGAAAGCAGAGTTTCTTGAGGTGCGGGGTGTTGGAGTAACCAACGCGCGAGTCAGCGGAGAAAGCGAAACGGAGGCACGAGGCGGCTCATTGGAGCAGTTAGACCTTTTGCGAAACCACTAGGTCGGAGACATCTTCGCAAACAAGACTCACGGCCTGCCATCGGGGGTTTTGTCAGGCCGTGAATGGGCCACGCAATCAAGGGGCCTCTTTCTCGCACCCGTAGCGCTCGGGGGGTCCGCTTGCTAGGTGCATCACCACCATAGTCCAGGACGCATTGTCGTGCAGCACATAATCTCGAAATCGAGCGTGTCCTCAATGTTTTCGCCACAGACCGGCATTGAAACACACTGACCAATCGAGTTCCCCACGAGTCTCGGCCCCCAACGCGCACGAAAAAAGACCCAGGACCTGCAACATGGCCAGCCATGAGCACCCACCACACTCATTCAACCCGTCCATCCGCCAACCATCAGACCGCAACCGCTACTGCCCCTCTCCAACTGCGGTTCTACATTGACCGCGAGCAAATTTCAGCGCTCACCCGCTTCGTAGACCGTTGCCCACACTCGTTCCGCGTCCTCGGTTCGGACGGGCAGCACATGCCACCCGTGCCACAGGTCGGGTCTATTCCGACACTGTATTTGATGCTGGTGCGTAAGTTATGTGTTTAACCTCGAAATCCCTTGATTTACAGGGATTTACGCCTTTCCGCGGAGCTTCCGTCACTGCTTTCCGTGGCGGTTTTTGTATGATTTTGGGGCTTTTCTGTGGCTCTTGCCGGTGTGTCTGTTTACGTTTTTCGTACCCCTTGGCGAGCAATCGTTAAAAGGTGTCAGCAATCGTTAAATTGTTTGAAGAATCGTTAAAAGGTTTACAGATTGCGAATTATCTGACTAACACTCCAATAATGAACGCCTGGATTACCGATATGATTGGTATTAGCAAAAAGGGTACAAACAAGAAATGTTCCCAAATCGCCAAGTGCTTCATCCAATTCTTAAATTCATAGTCCTTGTGCCCCTCTGTGCCGGGAATAACAATTTTGCTCTTATATTTTCCTTGAAATAACAGACAATCTAACAGCAAAAAATCTCCTGCATTTAAGATGCTCCACTGGATATAGCTCATCCAAAACAAGTTCCAAAAACCAATAATTGGGGAATGCATAAGGCTCGCGACCGAATAAACAAAACATATCCCAACGAGGCCGATAGTGAATATGAGATTTATCTTTTTCTCTTGCGTTGTCATTGGTAAAGGAGCTGCCTTTTGAATGGCTTTTGGATAAGAGTCCAAAAACCATCTTGGATTGATCAGTGCCAAGCTTGCGACAGCCCCATTAAAAATTGCGGCGATCGCCACGCCGTCAAGTATTGCTCGTAGGATATCCATCAACTTTTATCTTTCTCATTCCATAAATCCGAATCCAAAAATTCTTTTACAAACGTCAGATACGCCTCCGTGTTTTGCGTCATCTCCCCGCAGTGCCTATAGCCTTGCCAGATTTGTATTTCCGCTTTGGGATAATGCTACTTGATACTTCTTTTTGCGTGTCCAAGATTCGGATCTTTGTCCGAAAATGGTTTCATTCTCTTGTGGCTTCAACAGGCGGGTAACCAGGTGAACAACAGAACGCGGGGCAAAGAACTCACCAGCCTTTTGTCCAGCGTCATCAGCGAACCTCTTGAGTAGGTATTCGTATGCTGCACCCATCAGGTCACCCGGCGCGTTCTCACGGTCAAGGGAGACTTCATCAAAGGGCTTCAAAAGTCCCTTAAGTGCTGCTTCTGGCAATCGCTCTTGGTTGGCATAATGCACATCGCCAAAGATGTTTGCTAGACGGTCAGTGTTTGCCTGTGAAATCCTGTCCATGGCGTGCTTAACGCGGATACCAAGATAGGTGGCGGGGTTGGGCTTATTATTCTTATCCTCTTGGATACCCTTTGGAACTCCCTCATTACGGAACACCTGTGACCAGCGGGTGCCGTCAGGCACGGTGAAGATGTGATAGTCAGCTTCTACCTCTGCTAAAGCTTCTTCACCAAGATCCTGCCCCGCGTAGTCATCGAGAAACTTCTGGTGTTCTAGTTCCCAGTTGTCGCTAATCCACTTCCAGAAAAGAACCGGAAAGACGTAGTTCTTGTAGTCTGCTGCATCCATTGCTCCACGCAGAGAGTTTGCGGCTTCTTAGAGCTCGGATTCTAACTTCGCTTGCGTAACTGCCATTATACTTACCTATCTCTTGAATTTGACTTATAGATTCTTATTATGCTATCGGAAAGTGAAAACTGCGCGAAAACAGCTTCCATCAAGGTCTTTATCATCTCAACTTATATCGGTCGTGAATTCACCAGACATCCCCCAATTTCGCGCACATGAGCGATTTAGCACGCCTGTTCCAAATATTTCACCCTAATGTCGGGGCGGGAGTCTATGACGTACGGCACCGGATTGGAGGTGAAAAATCAGTGGTAGAGATTAAGTTCAATAAGGACTTTGGCAAAGTTCCTAGACATAAGGCGAACACTGCCAACAGGAACATTCAAAAGACTATGGAGTCTAACAAGACTCTTGACCAAAAAGTGAATGCGATTGTCCGCGAGTTCAACACCGCCTATAAAAGCACTGGACTTGAGAACTTCGGTGACACACTCAAGGACACCATCAAGAAGATGGTGAAAGATGGTGGCGCGCCGCGGCAGTATGCCCATACCTTGTACAAACAACTCGACAAGCTGTTTTCGCTGGTGCTCGGTCAAAGATCTTCATGCTCTCACAAAACACTCCCCGCTAGTCGGTATCGGATTTCTCAGTCCACTAATGGGGAGTAGTTCATGCTACCGGGGTACGAGGTTGCGCGGCTGTCCGGGCCACTGGAGCTGGTCGAGGAAGGCGAGGACCTCTTCGTTGATGGCCCCGAGTGTTACCTCACTGTCGGTGGTATCGAGGCCGCGGTCGAGGAGGTTGGTGACAATCGGGGTCACACGGCTCAGGTCCGTCATGCCCAGGTGGCCGGAGCCCGGCAGGTAAACCACCCGATCCTCCGGACCGTCGGGCAGGGCCACCTCGGTGTGTGCAGGACCCTCCAGCATATCCTTGGCCACGTCGGAGTAGAAGTACAGGATCGGCACCGGATAGGGCCCCTCTCCTTCGCCTGCGACCGTGATGCACTCGAGGGCGACCACGTCGACGACGTCATCGCGCTCGCGACCGAGCGCCAACGCGCTGGCCCCGCCCAACGAGTGGCCCATGGCGACGACCTCGTCGTGCGGGAGCTGGTCCAGGACCGCGTCGAGGTCAGCGAGGCGAAGTTCGATCCAGTCCTTCTGCAGGTCGACGGACATCTGGATGTCGTCGGAGTTCTGGATGTCGAGAGCTCGTCCAGGAACTGCTTGTCGGGGGGTGACGATGGTGCCGTCGGAGAGCCGGGTAAACATCGTGTGCTTCGAATGGGCGACGGAGGCGACCCGGTAGCCGTGGCTGGCCAGCTCTCGGAAGAGAGACTCGTTGTTGTACATCGTGCCGTTCGCGCCGTGGGAGAAGACCACAAGTGGGCCGATCGGCTCCGTGTCTCCGGGCTCCCAAATGCCGACAGGCAGCTCGCGGGTGCCATCGTCGGCCGTGGCCATGGACGGTATCGGGGACGGATAGGTGACGAACTCCGTGCGGGTGGCCACCTCGTGCGGGCCCGTCGTCGGGATCGCGCCTAGCCTACTCTGACCTACTAAGGGGGAATCTGAAGGGAAAACGAAAGGTAGTGTTGTGGAAACGGAGACATCAGGCTAGATGGTCCGCAGTGGTCAGGGAGTTTCGCAAATGTCCCGGCGCTATGTGTTGGTGGAGAAAACGACTCCACACCACCCACCCAGAAGTAAATAAATACTAGTTTGGCGTTGTCACCGCTAGATTTTTCTCTAGCGCGACAACGTTATTCATCTGTCCAGTTACAATATTTCCGCAGGAAATGACTGTTAATCTGAAACAACGAGAAAGCCTCCACTGCTTCTTTTCAGACATCTGGGAACATATGCTCTTCTCACAAAAGTAGCCCCCGCAAACGTTGCGGTAGCGGGACACGTTCCACTCCGCTATGAAGATGAAGCCTACGCCAAGTATCTGGCTGCAGTTGGTGTATCCACTACCCTGCATCGTAATAGCAGATTCATGTCACTCCACCGTCAATAGTTTCTGGGTGTGGAAGGATGCTCAGCGGGCGATGGATGAAGCCGTTGGCGCACTCCGTCTGAGCTTGTGGATCATGGACTAGAACGCTTGATCTTCCTGCGCTAACATCTGCTTCTCCAGTGTCAGTAAGGCGACCTTGGTAGGCAGTCCTCCGCGGTAGCCGCCAAGGTCGCCGTTTGCGCGGATAACCCGGTGGCACGGTACAAGAATCGGCAGCGGGTTCGCCCCACAGGAAGCCCCCACCGCGCGCATAGCGTGAGGGTTTCCGATGGCCTTCGCAACCTCTTTGTAAGAGCATGTTGAGCCATACGGAATATGCCGAAGCTGCCGCTGCACCTGCAGGTCGAAGCCGTCGGAAAAGCGCCAGTCGAGGGGAACGTCGAAGCGCAGCCGCTCCCCAGCGAAATACTCCACGAGCTGAGTCTGTGCCGTATCCAGTAGCGAACTTGTTTCCCTAACGGGCACTCCCAGCCGGGAGGCCACCTCAGTGGCCACTAGGTGAGGGTTTTCGGTTGGTAGCCCGACCCGTACAATGCCGACGGCAGTAGCTGCCAAGAGAATGTCTCCGATCGGGGTGGACACAGTGCGGAAGGAGAGAAACTCAGCGGGGGCCGAGGTGGCGTCGTCAGCAAACATAAGTCTCCTTCAGAACCGGTGTCCTACCACAGTGTGTGCTCCGCGGTGGTAGTGCACCGGAAACGGACTATGCCCGTTGGTAGTCGGAACGATCGGGCACGACGTGGAAGGAGCCCACGCCGTCTTCCACAATGCGCACGGGGGTGTTGTATACCCGGCTGAGAAGATCCACCGTAAGTACCTCACGAGGTTCGCCTTGCGCCACCACAGCGCCGTCTGCCAGTACAACAATGGTATCTGCATAGGCAGCAGCCAGGCCGAGGTCATGGAGAACAACCACGGCACCGACACCATGTGCAGCCCGCTCACGGACTACCTGCATGAGCCGCTCTTGGTGCTGAATATCAAGTGCTGCGGTGGGCTCATCCAACATGAGGATGGGGGTTCGTTGTGCTAACACACGGGCCATCGAGACACGTGCGCGTTCGCCACCAGACAGTTCATTGAAGAGCTTGGGGAGGAACGGTTCCACATCCATGGCGGCGATTGCCCCTGCGATTGCCTCTGCGTCCTCTGCTGCCTGCGGAGTGCGCGTCCAGGGGGCTCGACCCATCTCGATAACTTCGCTCACCAAGAATTCGAAACCGACATGGTTACTCTGGGTAAGCACCGCTCGGCGGTGGGACAATTCGCGGACGGAAAGAGAGGTAAGGTCGTCACCACACACAGAGACGCTTCCTGCAGAAATAGGGAGATCCCCGGCAAGGACACTAAGAAGCGTGGACTTACCGGCACCGTTAGGGCCGACAAGGGCGATAACCTCACCGGCATGCACTATTACGGAGACATCGTTGAGAATGCTGCGCTTGGAACGGACACAGCCAACATGGTTGGCTTCTATGACGGTAGAACCATTGACGCTAGGCGTAGTGCTCATTACTGCCACCCCGTTCCCACAGACTTATAGCGACGGAGCAGGAGCAGGAAGACCGGGCCGCCGACCAAAGATGTCAGCATGCCAATAGGTAGTTCCGCCGTGCTAATGATAGTGCGCGCACAGGTATCGGCGATCAGTAGGACAAACGCGCCGCCCACGGCAGAGGTAGGGAGCAGCCATTTATGCTGCGGGCCGATGAGAAGACGGATAGCGTGTGGGACAACGAGGCCAACGAACGCGATTGCGCCGGCAAACGCCACCCCAACGCCCACCAGTGCGGCCACCACGATGATGATGTAGAAGCGGAAGCGTTCTACGTTAACGCCAAGATGCTGCGCCTGGTTTTCTCCTAGCGCCAGCAGGTCCATCTTGCGGGAGAAGAGACAGGCAATAACAATCCCCATGAGCGTGACAATAAGTGTTATCACTGCGGAACTCCACCCGGCTCCTGCCAGCGACCCAAACTGCCAGAAAACAACCTGTGATTGTGCAGCAGTGCCACCGATGAAGCTAAAGAGGGTAATGAAACCGCCTGCGATAGCGTTGACAGCAACACCGACGAGGATGAGGTTAACGACTATCGTCTTCCCTTGCACACGGGACAGCGAATAGACCAGCAGGGTTGTCAGAAGGGCACCGATAAAGGCTGCTACGGCGGTCCCCCACTTGAGGAGTACGTAGCTTTGGTCTGTACCAACCAGAGAAGTGATCGCGAGGAGCCCCGAGGCGAAGACTGCACCTCCCGATGACACACCGATAATGCCCGGTTCCGCCAGTGGGTTGGCGAAGATTCCTTGCAGGAGCGCACCCGCACAGCCCAAGCCGGCACCCACGACGAGTGCCAGAACGAGCCGCGGGAAACGCACTTCCCAGAGCGTGCTAGAGACGATACGGGAGGTGCTGCCATCACCTTCCACACCCCATGACATGAGGATGGTGTTGATGACGTCTTGTGGGGTGGTATGAACCTGGCCCACGAGACAGGAGACAAGGGCCGCTGCGATCAACAGCAGAATGAGGATGACCAGAACGATGACGGAGCGGCGTGTTCTAGTAGGCGTCACTGGGCGGCAGGCTTTCCGTATAGGGCGTCAGCGAGCGCATCGATAACCAGGCCGACTCCCGGACCGAAAGAAAAGAGGGCGGAGTCGAGAATATCGACGACGGAACGGTTCTTGCCGGCCGGTGTTTGGGCCATACCGGGGGCAGAAACCACACCATCCACGCCACCGGCGGACTTCATGCCGTCAGACATAACGATGACGGTGTCCGGGGCAGCCTTCACCATAGCTTCTGGGGTCATTGGGGTAAATGTGGCAGTCAGACCAATTTCTTTGCTGACATCCACACCGCCCAGGGCTTCCACGAGTCCAGGGGCTCCCGAGCCAGGGCCACCGATGAAGGCGACGTTGGTGCCGCGGATGACGAGTACTGCGATGCGGCGGCCGTCAGCCATCGCGTGGGCGCGTTTGGTTGCGTCATCGATTTCTTTCTTAGTGTGGTCGATGACCTTATCGATATCCTTTCGGTCTACGCCGAGGGCTTCACCAATTTCGACAATGGTGGTTCCCACGCCTTTGAGTGAGCGTTCCGGGGAAATGTAGACCACTGGGATACCGAGGGCACGAAGCTGTCGGAGGACGGCAGACGGGCCTACTGTCACGTCAACAATGACGACAGTGGGGCGTGCAGCAATAATCTTTTCGGCATTGAGGACGTGGGCTTTGGTGGTGACGAGCGGGATATCCTTCGCCATGGGGAAGTCTGCCGTCTTGTCACGTCCAATGATGTTCTTCCCAAGACCCAATGCATAGATGGTGCGAGTGATGGTGCCGGGGCGGTCTATGCCAATGATGCGAGATGTGTCAGTGACAGTGATCTCTTCACCGTCCCAGGACTTCACCTTGGCAGGAAGATGCTGTGTGGGGGTATTGACGACCACTTCGGGGTTGTTATTCTTTAGCACGGCGTGGCGCGAGCCCTTGGCGTTGGGGAATTCGTCTTTCCCACCGTTGGCTCCATTAGGGCCGGCACAGCCGGTAAAGACAAGGGCGGCACTAGTAATGAGAGCGATCAGGACGCGGCGGTGAGAGCGGGGGGCGCGCGCGTGGGTGGATGATGCGTCCATCATGGGGTCAGTAAAGCCGGCCACTTCAGTCCTCCAGAAGTCATTTATTTTTTCGAGAGCTTTATCAGCTGCTTATCCGCGGGATTATGCCACCCCGGTGAGTAGCGTTAGCACCACAAATTCTTTTTCTAGAATAGTCCATTGCAAAGTTTTAGGGTAACCTGACTAGGGTCGCCTGAGTTATCTTTTTGTTATAAAGAGCTCGACGCCACTTGAGGGCCTCGAGGAGACCTTCAAGAATACCTTTTGAGGACATTGTAGAAAGGGCACCATCGTGTCGATCTTTACCTCTCGTACGTCCCGTCGCGCCTCTGCTATCGCTGGTCTGACCGCTGCGGTTCTCATGCCTCTTGCTGGCGCTGGCGTTGCCCATGCCTCCCCCACCCTTTCCGCTTCCCCTACCAAGGGGCTCCATGCAGGTTCCGTTGTCAATGTCACCCTCCGCGGTCTTGACCCGTTGTCCGGCTATTACGTGGGGCTATGCCAGAATAAGTTCTCTGGCCCAGTGCCGCTGTGCACGGGCGAGCGTAAGTCCATTGGCAACCAACTGTGGGTCACCAACTCTCCCGGCGGTACGAATACCATCCCTAGCAACGGTGTTGTTAAAGGCAAGATCACCATCACTCTGACTGGTTCTACGGTTCCGGGCAAGAAGGTGGACTGCCGTAAGGGATGCTCCGTAACCCTCTTCCACGATCATGTGAATGGCCTGGATATCCTCTCCCGTGTGCCCGTCTCGGTGAAGTACTAAGCGCTAAACATTACAAATTCATTACATGTGCGCATGAATGCGACTATGTGTATATGAGACTAAAGTCCCGGCCGGAGAGACCGGGACTTTACCCATCTGTGGGATACTAATCGCGGAAAAACGGCAATTTTTAGGTGAAAGGGAAAGAAAGTGACGATCTTTTCCAGCCGCATCGCGATGCGTAAAGCGCGGCGAGGTTCTGCTCTGGTAGCCCTTGCTGTCGCTGGTTTGTTCCCCCTCGGCACTGGTGCTGCGCAGGCTGCACCTACGCTCAGCGCCACCCCCACCAAAGGTCTTCACGCCGGCAGTGTCGTGAAGACCTCCTTGCGTGGGCTTGATCCCCTCTCCGGCTACAACGTTGGACTCTGCCAAACAAACTACAAAGGCCCCATCCCTCTCTGCACCGGTGAGCGCCGTCAGGTCGGGAATCAGCTGTGGGTGACCAACTCCCCCGGCGGCACCAACCCCATTCCCCGGAATGGTGCGGTCGATGCCAAAATTACGGTAACCCTCACCGGCTCAACTGTTCCCGGCAAAAAGGTCGATTGCCGCAAGGGCTGCTCGATCACCATGTTCCACGACCACGTCAATGGTCTGGACATCATTGCTCGAGTCCCGGTGAGTATCCGCTACTAGGGAAACCTCATATAGCTCTGTGCACACTGGAACTACGGTGACAGGACGCACAGCACGAGCTCTTGTGGAGCGCGTCATTCTCCCCAGAAGACGCGCTCCACAACTTTTCTGGCCCGTCGCGTGGACTTCAGATAATTCTCCACATAGTCCGCACCCGAATTCACCGGCCACCCACAAATTGCCGCCACACTGGACAGGATGTCACCCTGAATAGGTAGCACATCAAGTGGACGGCCTTTAGCCAACGCGAGCGCGTTCCGCGTAGACGTTGCGCGGGACCAGGCAATCCACAGTGTGTCTTCGTCATCCAAACTCAATAGTCCTGCTTGTGTGGCTGCCTCCAGCGCCGCTCGCGTAGAAGTCACCTGCAACTCTGGATAGGCATAGGCATGCTGTAGCTGCAGCAGCTGGACAGTCCACTCAATATCGGAGAGGCTCCCTCGCCCTAGCTTGGTGTGGAGGCTCGGATCTACGCCCCGCGGCATGCGTTCCGTCTCCACCCGAACCTTCATACGACGAATCTGTTGGGTTACCTGTACGGGGAGCTTTTTTGGATAACGGAGAGGGTTCACCGCTTCGATAAACTTCTGCCCTAGCTCCATGTCTCCGGCAAGTGGCTCCGCCCGCAGTAATGCCTGTAGTTCCCATGGCTCCGCCCACTCCTCGTAGTAGGTCCGGTAACTCTCCAGGGTGCGTACCAGCGCACCCTTCTTCCCCTCGGGCCGCAAATCTGCATCAATTTCCAAGGGCGGATCAGTAGACGGTTTCTTGAGCAGCTGTTGAAGCTTGTCAATAACCTCGGTCGACCACTGCAGCGCCTCCTGGTTAGATTCGGCCGCTTCGGTGGGTTGGCACACAAACATCACATCGGCGTCGGAAGAATAGCCGATCTCTCTGCTGCCTAGACGCCCCATACCGATCACCGCTATGCGTGCCGGGGCATCTTGTTCCGCCAGCCCGGCGCTCTCCAAATGCTCACGAGTCGTGACGGACAATCCCGCGTTGAGGACAGCCACCCAGATAGTGGAGAGCGCAGCGCACACTTCCTCCACATCCAGCATTCCGAGAACATCCGCACAGGCTATACGCGCTAACTCTGCCCGTCGTAATGAACGTGCCGCATCGATTGCATCCGCCGGGTTGTGGTGGCGGCGAGCACTCGCTTCGAGGGCCGAGGCAATGTCGGCTGAGCTTGCCTCCACCAGCCGACTGCCGGACAACATTTGAATGACCTCGGGAGCATTCATCAACAGGTCGGGAATATAACGGCTAGTACCACAGATGGTGGCCAGACGTTCCAGCACCACTTCATCATCCCGAAGAAGCCGGAGGTACCACGACTTGTCAACCAGCTTTTCAGACAAACGCCGATAGTCCAGCAAACCTGCATCAGGGTTAGCAGTGCGGCTGAGCCTCTCCAAAACCATGGGGAGAAGCAACTCTTGGATGCGGGCACGTCGGCTACTATTCCCGGTCAGTGCACGTAGATGGGTGAGCGCGTGGCGCGGGTTCTGATATCCCAGCGCCGCCAGCTGCCGCTCCATTGCCTCATCGTCCAGGGAAACGGTGGAGGCATCTGCGGCGGCAATACTGAGAAGCAGTGGACGGTAGAAGAGGCTCTCGTGCAGAGTTCGGATGCGTGCTCTCGTTCGCCGGAGACGATTGACCAGCACTTCTTCTGTATCCATTGTTCCGGTCGGACGGCATCCCGCTGCCCGTGCGAGCCAGCGAAGCGCTATTTCGTCGTCCTCAGCTGGCAGGAAGTGTGTGCGTCGAAGATGCTGCAACTGCAGGCAATGTTCGAGGAGGCGAAGAAAGTCGTATGCGGAGTTCAATTCTCCCCCATTGTGCCGGGAGATATAGCCGCCTTCCGCAAGTGCATCCAGGGCTTCCCCGGTGGCTCGTACCCGCAAAGTTGTATCAGTGCGCCCATGCACCATCTGTAGCAGCTGTACTGCAAATTCCACGTCCCGCAAGCCACCTCGGCCTAATTTGAGCTCACGGGTAACTTGAGCGGCAGGAAGATTGTTCTCCACGCGTTGCCGCATCTCCTGCACATCGGCAACAAACTGGTCCCGTTCACATGCTGTCCAGACCAGTGGATAGATGGCGTCGAAGTACTCCTGCCCCAATTCCATATCCCCGGTCATCGGCCGCGCTTTGAGCAGGGCTTGAAACTCCCATGTCTTTGCCCAACGTTTGTAGTATGCAAGGTGCGAACCTACAGAGCGGACCAAGTCACCTTTTTTACCTTCAGGGCGGAGTGCCGCGTCCACTTCAAAGAAGCAATGGGTACCGATGCTCATGAATTCCGCAGCCAGTCGGGCAGTTTTCGCATCAGCAGGTTCAGCCGCAAAAACGACGTCGACGTCTGATATGTAATTGAGTTCGCGGGCACCACATTTGCCCATTGCAATAATGGCGAGGCGCCCTGGTGCCTCGCCAGCATTAGGATAAACTGTCGCTACAGCAACTGCCAAGGCAGCGGTTAATGCTGCTTCTGCTAACTCCGTGAGGCGCTCTGAAGTGTCTCGACGAGGTGCTTGACGCTCAGCGCTGTCGACTGTATGAGCGACATCGGCGGCGGCCACCAAACACATCATGTCGCGGTATGCACTTCTCATGGCGCGCAAGGCATCCGGGCCAGTGATTCCGGCGCGGTACGTGCCTGTGGTGGTGAGATCAGCTGACGCAGTAGCA
The DNA here is from genome assembly GCF_947252745.1 of uncultured Lawsonella sp. Lineage (NCBI taxonomy): Bacteria > Bacillati > Actinomycetota > Actinomycetes > Mycobacteriales > Lawsonellaceae > Lawsonella > uncultured Lawsonella sp. Next base: position 118,823 of record NZ_CAMXWW010000003.1, read on the forward strand.
TCCACCGGGGTGGCCTGAATGCTCTGTAACAGGTGTTGTACGCTAGCCGAAAATGTGGGAACAGCAGCATCTAGATGGCGGGCTACTGTAGGGTGCGTCACAAGGTGGTCCCCCAGAGCTGTAGACGCTCCCAGAAGCGCAAGAAGCCTGCTCCGTAGCACGGTATTTGCGAGGAGATCCTGCGTAAAGCTTGTCCAGCTCTGCTCACCTTCAGTGTCGTACAATGCATCCCGTAACCGAACCAAGGTGGCGAGACAGAGGTTGGGCTCTGGACTGCGGGAGAGCGCACGCAGAAGGTCTACACATTCTTCCCGCATCCATCCCAGCTCCGTAAGTTCTTGTTCCGCGGTAGACCGCGATAGCCCCAACCTGGCGGGGCTGGGGATCACACGGCGCCCGGTATTACGTGGGGTGGTCACAGGGAAAGGTAGTGACGCAGTTCGTAGGGGGTGACGTGGTTGGAGTACCGCGCCCACTCTTCCCGCTTGCTCCGAATAAGGAACTCAAAAACATGTTCGCCCAGCGCATCTGCCATAAGCTCGGAACTCTCAAAGCACGCGATGGCGTCCTCCAAACTTTCTGGAAGGTCGCGGTAGCCCATCGCTTTGCGCTCTTTAGGACGCATGAGATTGACGTCTTCCTCTGCTTCCGGAGGAAGCTCGTAGCCTTCTTCGACTCCCTTCAAACCGGCGGCAAAAATAGCTGCAAACGCCAAGTAGGGGTTGCATCCGGGGTCAGGGGTACGTACCTCAACCCGTCGTGAACTGGACTTATTTGGCATATAGCGAGGTACTCGCAGCATCGTGCAGCGATTACCGGAAGACCAGGTGGCTGCGATGGGAGCTTCGAATCCCCCACCCAACCGCTTGTAAGAGTTCACCCATTGGTTGGTGACGAGGGAGATCTCGTTGGCGTGCTCCAGGACACCAGCCATAAAGGACCGTGCAACCGTGGAGAGACCCATGGGGTCATTGGGATCATCAAAAGCGTTAGTGTCACCTTCGAAAAGGCTGACGTGTGTGTGCATACCGGAGCCAGCAAAATCGGTGAAAGGTTTGGGCATAAAGGTGGCCCGAACTCCATCATTAATAGCGACTTCCTTCACCAGATAGCGGAAGGTCATGACATTGTCCGCCATTCCCAGTGCATCGGCAAACCGCAGGTCAATTTCCTGCTGGCCAGGAGCAGTTTCGTGATGGCTGAACTCGACCGAGATACCCATCGATTCGAGAGCTTCGATTGCATGCCGCCGGTAGTGCGGGGCGATGTCGTGGAAGGCTTGGTCGAAGTAACCGCCAGCGTCGATCGGTTCGGGGCGCTGACCTTCTGTGTCAAGTGATTTCAGGACGAAGAATTCAATCTCCGGGTGGACATAGCAGGAGAAACCCATTCCCGACGCCCGATTCATCACCTGGCGCAGGACGTGGCGAGGGTCAGCCCACGAGGGGGCGAGATCCGGCATGAGGATATCACAGAAAATACGTGCAGAGTGCTGCCGCTTATCCTCATGCAGCCACGGCATCATCTGGAAGCTGGAAGGATCCGGCATGAGGATGGTGTCCGCTTCGGTAATGCGGGAAAAGCCTTCGATCGACGATCCATCGAAACCAATACCTTCTTCGAACGCCCCCTCTAGTTCAGCTGGCGAAATAGCGACTGACTTGAGGTACCCCAAAAGATCAGTGAACCAGAGTCGGACGAAGTGAATATCGCGTTCATCAAGGGCGCGAAGGACAAATTCCTGCTGTCGATTCATACTTCCGAGGGTATTAGATCAGCATTACCGGCATGTTAACTCTGGTCACTGTTTCCTAACGTTTCCCATCGGTACCAGACACTCTCCCAGAACGCGGCAACCCACTTTCCACTCCCCTCTGCCTATTCCAAATAACACAGCACCGCCTCTCCAAGATCGGAGAGGCGGTGCCTCGTTGCCAGTGCGGATGCGTCCGTCAGCCTACGGCTGAGAACGGCACGTCACATGGCTCTTATGGATCCTCTTGTTGACGATGAAGTCTCCCACATACCGGTCCACACACGCCTGACCACGCAGGGCTGCACAATGGCCTTCGCCCACGTAAGTCACCAGCGGGGCTTTCATATCCCGTGCCAGCTGCACACCGGCTTCATAGGGGGTAGCTGGATCTCCAGTGGTAGAGACCACAAGGATATTGCCGTTGCTATGCACAGACGGCTTATGCGGCCGAATGGTATGCCGTGCCGGCCAGATTGAGCAGAGATCCGCTGGAACGTTTTCAATTGCGCCACCCGGATCAGCAAACTTCATCGCTTTCATGTAGCGCCGCATCATGTTGAGCTGCTTGGCATGGTCGGAGTTGGACTCATTGTCCATGCAGAGCACAGCCTGGAACACGTCCTGCGTATTGGCATAGGTACCGTCGATCCAGCGTCCGTAGTAGCCATCTGCTAACGCCAGCAATACGTCACCACCGGCACCTGTCTTCAGCTGCTGCAGACCGAGCTTCAACAGGGGCCACGTTGCTTGCGTGTAGAGGGAAGCAATAACAGCTTGTACAGAGTCAGACCAGCTGAGCGAACGGCTCATGACGATGGTCGGAGCAGGCTTCTTTTGCAATGGCCAGACGAGCTTGTGGAACTCGCTTGTGGCCTTGGACGGATCATTACCTAGCGGGCAATCCCGTTCTTTTGCACACCATTTCGCCCATGCTTCAAAAGACTTCTGGAATCCAGCACCCTGGTTGACGACAGATTCAACACTATCCTCAGTGGGGTCGACGACACCGTCCAATACCAGCGCACGCAGCTTCGTGGGAAATGCCTCTGCGTACTGCGAGCCGAGGAAGGTGCCGTAGGAGTAGCCAATATAGGTGAGCTTCTTGTCTCCGATGGCAGCGCGGATAACATCCATATCGCGCACGACATCACGGGTACCAATATGGGCAAGGAAGGTCGCTCCCACGTCCTTAATACAACCGTTCATGTAATGGCGGTTCTGCTGGTTCTGGTACACCACGGCTTTACGGGTATAGGCGGCATCGCCAAAAGTCCGCTTGTTGTCGAAGGCTTTGTCAGAGATGCACTTGAGATTAGGTTCTGAAGCTCCCACACCACGCGGGTCGAAACCGACGAGGTCAAAATGCTCGAGAATCTTCGCTGCAGCTGCCGGCGAGGCCAAGCTCGCGGACATATTGAGTCCAGATCCACCCGGTCCACCCGGATTAATGAGCATGCCGCCCCAGCGTTTTCCAGTGGCCTTCACACGGGAGACAGCAATCTTGGCGACAGCCGTCTTGCCCGGTTCAACCTTCCAGGGGTTACCCAGGGCTTTATCCTGTGCGATGACATCTGGGTAGACCACCGGAACCTCAACTGTTCCGCACTCCATCTCACCCATATTGAGAAACGCCTGGTAACGATCGAGTGTCGATGAACGCATCGCTGCGTCTAGACAAGGACCCCACTGTACGCGCTGTGCGTAGAACTTCTGCAGAGCAGGATGGTTTTCTCCAGCTGCGGGAGTTGCCATCGTGTAAGGGTCTTGGGCTGCCGCGGTGGCAGTGGTGGTTACTCCCAATGAGGCGGCTAACCCCATCGCCATCACCAAGGCACCGAGTTTGCGCGGCATGCTAACTGTGTCCCGTCGCATTTACTCTCCTGTCATTTGCGGGCATAGGGACGCAACGCGTCCATGCTGTCTATCGTTTCACAGGAGATGCCGCGTTGGGGAGAGCTCGGTTCGGAAAAAGGAGCATTCTTTCTGTCTACCTCCAGGAACTTTTCAGACTCATCGCTAAGCTAAAAAGTATGAAGAGCGTTAACTGTTTGTCCTCCGGAATTGTCGCAGGTATTGCCGGCATTTCTGTGACACTTATGTTGTCAGGCTGTGAATCGTCCTCACTGCCTGCACCGGAAGTGAGTGAGACCACCACCACTAGCGCTATTCCAGAGCAGCGGGAAAAGGCGGTGACTCCCGGAGTCGAGGCAAACGCCCCCTTGCTCTGTCAGGCCATTGAACCATCCCTCTCCCCCTGGCGAACCAATAGCGTGCGGGCAGCCCGCGGATCTTTCAACGCTGCGGTCCTCGAGTGGTCACTCCACAATGACATTACTGTGCGTTCAATCATGAAGAATCCCCACGATATCGATATTGCACTAGCGAAATCGTGTCCCGATATTTGGAAAGAGACGAAGTTGGCATTAGCTACTCGTACTCTTGCTGAAACGCTGGTAACCCTCCCCACTTATTAGCGAGAGAGAAGGAAGGCGAGCACCCAATGTTGGGTGCTCGCCTTCCTTTGTGTGCAGTGAGGTGTAACGCTGGGGAAGTACTCTGTGGGTGGATATCCGGGAGAGTTCCCTGCAGCTAGGACGAGGGTTTCTCCTCTTCGTTGGCTCCGATAGAGTTTTCCCAATCGAGATCTGCGGCATCGGCTTCCGCATTACGGGCAGCAGCTTGGCCGCGCCATTCTGCGGCAGCTTCTGCGGTTGGGTAGGGACCCAACCGGTCGCCCCATTCACGATGCTTTCCTTGGGAGACTTCTCCGGTCGAGGTGTTGACGTACCAGTTGCCGTTGTCAGAAGTTGTCATAGCTCTATTGTTCCGAATTTTCCACTATTTGGTCGCGATATCGGCCCATAAATACGGCGACGCCCGCACCCATGGGTGCGGGCGTCGTCTCTATCACACAACACGCCTCCCGTCGGAGGCCGCCCTTTGGGCTAGATACTTAGTCCAGAGTGGCCAGCGGGAGTCCAAGTGCCTCAGCCACCGGGGCAGAGTACATCTTGCCCTGGTGGGTGGAGAGGCCAGCCTTCAGGGCAGAATTCTTCTGTACTGCCATCTCCCAGCCCTGCTCAGCAATCTGCAGGACGTAGGGCAGAGTGGCATTGGAAAGTGCCCAAGTAGAGGTATTGGGGACAGCACCAGGCATATTCGCGACGCAGTAGAAGGTGGTGTCGTGAACAGTGAAGGTGGGATCCTCGTGGGTAGTGGCGTGGGAGTCCTCAAAGCAGCCACCCTGGTCGATGGCAATGTCAACGAGCACGGCGCCCTTCTTCATCTGTGCCACCATGTCGTTGGTCACCAGCTTCGGAGCGGAAGCACCCGGGATGAGGACGGAGCCAACAACCAGGTCGGCAGTCTTGAGAGCCTTGGTGATCTCAGCCTTGTTGGACACGACGGTGTGGACACGGCCCTGGTAAATGTCGTCGAGAGCCTTCAGAGCAGCAATGTTGATGTCGAAGACGGTGACGTCAGCACGCATACCAACGGCCATAGCGACGGCATTGGAGCCAGCGGTACCGGCACCGAGTACGACCACGTTGGCGGGACGGACACCGCTCACGCCGCCGAGCAGCTTGCCGCCGCCGCCGTACTGCTTCATCAAATGCTGGGCGCCCACCTGGACAGAGAGGCGGCCAGCAACTTCGGACATCGGGGCAAGCAGCGGGAGCTTGCGATCCGGAGTCTGGACAACTTCGTAAGCGATGGAGGTGGTGCCTGCCTTGAGCAGGGCATCGCAGCAATCGGTGCAGGCGGCGAGGTGCAGGTAGGTGAACAGCACCTGGTCATCGCGCATGCGGTGGAATTCCTCGGCGATGGGCTCCTTTACCTTGATAATGAGATCGCCCTTCTCCCATACTTCGTCGGCGGTCTCGAGCATGGTGGCGCCAGCCTCGATGTACTCTTCATCGGGGAAGTTGGATCCGACACCGGCGGACTCTTCCACGAAAACTTCGTGGCCGCGGTTCACGAGCTCGGCGACGCCGGAGGGGGTGACGGATACGCGGAATTCGTTGTTCTTAACTTCCTTGGGAATGCCAATGCGCATTGCTACTCCTGAAACGTGTTGTGGGGTTCATTGTTTTTGTTCTCTCGCGAACCCCAATAAAATTTCTGGGTCACGCTTATTCTGAAGAAAATTCGGTAAGCTCGCGCCTATTCCGAAAAAACTTTTTTAACTCAGGGTGAAAACTATGGATTCTTCGCTGATTGAACCTCCGCAACTTGATGAGGTTGACCAGAAAATTCTTCAGATTCTTAAGAAAGACGGAGACATTGCCAACAAGGATTTGGCTGCCCAAGTAGGGATTGCTCCCTCCACAGCTTCTGCCCGGGTGAAGGCGCTCACTGATAATGGAGTAATCCGCGGTGTGCACGCTGACATTGACCCACAACTTATCGGCCGCGGCCTCCAGGCGATGATTGCTGTCCGGCTTCACGCAGGTTCTCGCATGGGAATGGACACTTTTGGGAAAACGATGGCAAGTTTACGGGGTGTTCAGGATGTTTATTTTGTGAGCGGTATTGACGATTATCTGATCTATGTATGTATGCGCGATACCAATGAATTGTCTGATTTCGTCGCGCATCAGCTGAACAATAATCCGGTTGTAGCGAGCACCCAGACTATGCTGATTTTCGAGCATCACCGGTCCGCTTCTTAAGAAACCTGTGTTTTCTGAAAATTGCCCACGAAAGTGATCTAGCTCTCAAAAAGTTGCCATTCAGCAAAAGATCTCGTCACCATTATGGAAACTTTCCATTCCTGGCCCCATCAAGTTCTTTCGCACAACAACAAAAACGGTAAATGAGCCAACCGTAAGCCGGATTCTGTTCCCACAAGCATTGCCCGTAGGCGGCCGCCATCCATCTGGGTACATCGTTGCCGAGTACCTCAAGCGATCCACCCGCACACTTCAGCGAGCAGCCGTCAAACATGTGCGCAGCTCCACCAGGCGTGAAGCCTTCGATCTTGCTCCGAGTGGGGTTTACCAAGCTACTGCCGTCACCGACAATACTGGTGCGCTCTTACCGCACCTTTTCACCCTTACCACTAAGGTGGCGGTTTGTTTTCTGTGGCACTATCCCGCGGGTCACCCCGGGTTGCCGTTAGCAACCACCCTGCTCTATGGAGTCCGGACTTTCCTCGACGGGGACTTCTTAGATCATAAGGTTTCCCCAACCGCGACAGCCAAGCTGACTCATTTACCGGTGTTAAGTGTACTAGTTATCCCACGAATTCCGGCAGCGAACTAGGACACCACTCCCCCGCCGTAATTAACTAACCGGACTGTCGACCCGTCATCGCGATAAAACTCCGCTACCGAAATTGACGCAAGATCTAGAAAGAGCCGATAAAACACCGTGTCAACTTTCCCAAGTCCCTCCCACAGCAACGACTTGATTGGTGTCACATGGCTCACCATCAGCACATTAGTTCCACTGAACTGTGCCGTGACATCTTCCCGAAAGGACTGCAGTCGACGTCGCACCGCGGCGAGACTCTCACCTCCTGGGGGTACACATTCGGGATCCTGCATCCACGCTGCAGCGTCAGTTGGGTAGCGTTCCAGCACTTCCCCCATCGTGTACCCTTCCCACTCTCCAAAATCGCATTCTCGCAAACGATCGTCTGTGACGACAGGGAGATCCAGTGACTCGGCAAGATACTGTGCTGTCTGCTGGGTCCGGCGCAAAGGCGAAGCGAAAAGCACCGAGAAATCTCCCGGTGCAACGCTCTCCTGTACACGTTGCGCTGCCTGTTGTGCTTGTCGATGGCCTAACTCCGTCAATTCTGGGTCGGTTCCTCCCGATCCGGAGAAAAGATGGCGGACGGAGTCTGCAGTCTGCCCATGACGCACCATCACAAACCGCGTTGGCCGGCCCATATCGGGGCGAGTCCAGCCGCGTAATCCTTCTGCCACCGGAATTCTCCTTCGCTACTCTGTCAGACGGAGGTTGTTTCCATGGTACCGTCCGCACGGAGAACACCGTTCTAGAAGCTAGCGCATGAGGTCACTCCGCGCCAACAAGCCACCGCACTCTGGGCAACGCACTAATTCGTCCGGCGGGGCGCTATGAATAGCATGCAGTTGACCAGTAGAAAGATCCATGCGGCATACCCCACAATTGGGGCCGATTAAACGTCCCGCCCCCACTCCTCGTTCTTCCCGAATTTCTTCGTAGACATCAACAACGTAACTGGGAAGAGACTCTACTAACGCTTCCCGTTCAGCACGCATCTTGGGAAGTGCGCTCGCTATATCCGCGGTGTATTTGTCAAGCGCCGCCACCGCACTATCCAGTTCTCGTTGGGTGCGCTTCACAGCAGCATCACAATTTGCGACCTGTGCTTGGTAAGCAGATACTTGTTCCTCCAGATGGCGAATTCGCCTGCGAGAGTTGTTAAGTAGCCTTTCTACAGAGTGGAGATCGTGGTGAAGATCGCGCAATACTTCCGTCTCATGCGCAACGTGGACCGCTTCTTCGTCATGGGCTTGACGCCTCTCGAGAAAGGCTAGTTCTCCCCGCGCTCGTTGTAGTTCGCGTTCGAAGTCTTCCAGCGCTAATCGAGCTCGGGCAGCGGTAGAGCGCGCCTCAAAGTAGTGGCGTTGTTGGATCTTTACATGACGATCTGTGCTGGGCTCGCTGTTGCGATGCTCTGCCGCAACGATGGCGGCATCAACGTCGGCAAGGTCGAGCAGCAGCCTCTGCAGGACGGGGGAACACTTCATAGCGGACTTCTCCTCACTGGCGCAGAGCCGCTCACATGCGGAAGCTCATGGTGTCTACTGACCCGGAATCTCTATGGTGTTAACCGCTTTTCCTTAAAGTTTACTTTGAATGAAGGGTCCAGGGGTCGGTGATGAGAGGGAGAACCGTGACATCAAGGTCGAGCTCTCTCTCCAGTAAGTCCGCAACTTGTGATAGCCAGGGATACTCGCTTGCCGCGTGTGCGGTATCTATTACTGCTGATCCCCCAGCTTGCAGGAAGTCGTCAACAGGGTGATGACGGAGATCTGAGGTCACGTAGCAGTCCACTCCCGCTGCGCGTACGTCATCGAGAAAACTTCCTCCAGCACCTCCACATACGGCAACGGTTTCAATTGTTGCGGTGGGGTCCCCCGCCGCCCGAACTCCCCACACGGTGGGGGGAAGAGCTTCTAACACGATCTCAACAAAATCACGTAGTGGTAGAGGCTGGGCTAAAGTTCCGATTCGCCCGAGGCCAGGAGCGTCTGCCAGATTACTGCCAGGTGCCGGAGCGTAGCTTTCCAGGATGTCGTACGAAGGTTCCTCGTAGGGATGGGCTGTCGTCACTGCCTCCTGAATCTCGGCCCGCAGGCGACGCTCTGCTACGAACTCGATACGGGACTCGGAGACTGTTGCCAGCTTGCCTGGCGTTCCCAGATAGGGGTCAGCCCCTCTCATAGGAAGGAACTGTCCAGTCCCATCGACGCGGAAAGAACACTGGGTGTAATCCCCAAGGGCACCTCCCCCAGCAGAAAAAACGGCGTCTTGGAGGACGGCTACCTGACTGGCAGGCACATGCACCACCCAGCGGTCGAGTGCCTCGGGGTGGTAAGGAATAAGCGGCCGCTGCACGGTGAGCCCAAGCGCTTCCGCTAACGCATCATTGACTCCGGGATTGGCACTATCTGCATTAGTGTGTGCGCAGAAAAGTGCACACCCTGCGGAAATAGCATTGTGGATCATCTTGCCTTTGGGAGTTGAGACGGCGACGGAGTGCACTGCCTGAAAGAGAACTGGATGGTGTGTGATCACCATCTGCGCCCCCTGTGCTAACGACTCATTGAGAGTCTCAGGTGTGAGGTCAACTGCGCAGCACACCTTGTTGACGACCGCGTCAGGGTCGCCGCAGACGAGGCCCGGATGGTCCCATTTTTCGGCGTAGTGCGGCGGGTACGCCCGGTCCATGACGGCAATAATGTCTCCCACCGTGCGCGGTGCACGTTCAGATTCCACACTGGGGGTCGCCGCTACCGTCTCGGAGTGCTCGTTCATACCAACGTTTCCTCTCCTGCCTCTTCCGTCATGAGTACGCAGATAGCTTCGATGAGCTGCTGCACACTCGTGGCATCTCTGACCGCTAGCCGCCACCACCCAGCATCGAGCAGGGGAAACGTATCGGTGCGGCGGACGGCAATACCTCTTTCCTGCAAGCCTAGCCGGAGCGCTTCCACCGTGCCCGAGTACTGCGGCGGTTGTGCCAACAGAAAGGGACCACTGGCGGGGAGCCGTACCCGCCAGCCGGCCTTAGTTAAGGAACGGATCATCGCATCCCGCTCTGTGGCAATGCGAGTGCGGATAGCCGCGAGTTCCTCTTGTAGCGCCGGCTGTGGAAGCGCACTCAGCACGGCTAGAGACAGAGTTGAAACGGTCCAGGGGCTGCGGCGACGGGTCAGACGTTTGACTAGCGCGGGGTGTGCGACCGCGTACCCCACCCGGAGACCTGCGAGACCCCACGTTTTCGTGCAGGACCGCAACACGATGAGGTCGTCTCCGAGGAGGCTCTGGGTGGAGGCAGTGGGTGCAGATGCGGCAGACGTGACACCGTGACTATACACAGGTGAGGTGGGGAGAAAAGTTGCAGCAGCGGCATGAGCGGGCGCTACGACATCCATGAAAGCCTCATCGACCACGACAATACGACCAGGTGCACGGAGCTGTGCAAGCTCCCCGCGGGTATGTAGATACGATGTGGGGTTCACTGGATTACCGACGATGACCAGGTCGCACTGGTGAGGAAGGGTGGGAAGATGGTCCTCTGCCAGGTAGTAATGAACGATATCCCCGTGTCCCGCATTGTGGAAGGGAGCTTCGGCTCCTGCATAGGAGGGATGAAGTATGGCGACGTGCTGCCAGGGAAGCCGGCTAAGTAGGTCGAATGCCTCTGTTTCGCCCGCGAGAGGAAGTACCCATGAGGGAGAGACGCCATGCAAAGCGGCGAGGGCTTCTTGGGCATGTACGTAGTCAGCCTGTCGTGGGTAGCTCGCAAGCTGTGGTAGCGCAGCTTCTAATACGTTGAGCACCACGGGCGGTGGGCCCGGTTGGCAGACGTTCACAGCGAAATTGAGCATGCCGGGCCGAACCTGTTGGTCCCCGTGAATGTTCCACGGAGCGTCTGGGACACCAGTCATAACTTTGAGCCTACTGGACGCCACAGATAGCAGTACCGCCATCGAGGTGTAACAACGCTGTGAGAAGACAGTGTTCACTGATTTCAGCGGGGTGGGGTGCCAGCGGTCTCAACGGTGTGCGACACTACAGAGGTGACATCTCCTCGCCCGTCAGGCTCCCAATGTGCCCCCATAGTTCTCTTGGACTTGGACGGTACCCTCATTGATTCTTTAGCAACTGTGCAGCAAACGCTCTGTTTGGCTGCCGATGCGCTAGGGAAAGAGCGTCCCTCTGCGGAATTTCTGAGATCGGTGGCTGGCCCTCCCATGCAAGTGACGATGGCTCGACTCGGATGGTCACCTGCCGAGGTTGACGCCGGAAAGCGTTTCTACTTCGACCACTACGACACTCATATGTGGGACAAGTCGGAGCTTTTTCCCGGCATAGCTGATGCGCTGGCTGAACTGCGTGCACTGGGTTATGAGCTCTACCTGGCGACCTCTAAGCGGGAGGTTGTCGCATTTAAGACTGTCGCCCACGTTGGCATTGAAAAGCTCTTTAGCGGCATGGTAGGTGCGAACAATGACGGCACCACACGCCAAGCGAAGGCTGACGTCATTGCAGAGGCAATCCGTCAGGCCGGAGATGACCCGCTACGTCCCCGCCGACGTTATGTGATGGTGGGTGATCGTATTCACGACGTGGAAGGGGCCGCTGTCTTCGGTATCGACACTATTCTCTGCACGTGGGGTACTGGTTCTGCTGCAGAGTGGGGGCATGCCACTCATACTATCGACAGCGTCGCGGAGCTTCCCCAAGCAGTCCAGGAGTTACTGCCGCGAGAATAAGTGCTACACACAGTCCCGCCCACTGGAGGTTACCGGAGAGCCGCACTGCCGCAGCAAGATCCTCACAGGTCGGTGCTGGGCCATTCCCTAAACGCGGTCGGTTCTCTACACCATAATCATATATCGTCTCCCCACCTAATGTTATTCCTAAGGCACCCGCATAGGCCGCCTCTACTACTCCCGCATTAGGGCTGGGATGCGCGCGAGCATCACGACGACACAGATGCAGAATCTCTTGTGCTCGATGAGGAACAATAGCTGCAGTAAGAAGAGCTGTGAGACGCGCAGGCACAAAATTCGCCACATCGTCCATTCGTGCACTTGCCCACCCAAAATTGTGGTACTGCGCAGAGCGATAGCCGACCATGGCATCAAGAGTGTTGGTGGCGCGGTACCAGAGAAGCCCTGGAAGCCCTGCTAGTCCTCCCCAGAAGAGTGCCCCAATGGTCGCGTCGGATGTGTTTTCTGCCAGGGACTCGACGGTTGCGCGGACAATACCTTCCGTGTCGAGATACTGGGGGTCCCGCGAGCACAGAGATGGAACGAGCTCCCGAGCTCTCACCAGATCGCCGTCGCGCAGTCGTTGTTCCATCTCACGCCCAACTCGTTGAAGAGTGGTTCCACCCAATACTGCCCAGGTCCCAGCAGCGAGTAGACCTATGTGGAGAAGCGGGCGTGAACGGCCGGCTCGCTGGATCATGACAGCGGCAGCGGTGGGTACCCCACTCGAGATGAGATAGTAGAGCACGCCTCGTGGCCGAGATGAGGCGTAGATACAAGACTCCAACCGTTCTGCTCTGCGTCCGAAGAACGCCACCGGGTGATACTGGCTAGGGTCAGCAAATAGGCGGTCGAGAAGGAATCCGAGCGTGAGACCACTCACTCGATTTATTCGTTTCACTGAATAACTATTCACTTCTAATGAGCATAGCTAAAGTAGTAGCCCACGATGACGAGAAGGAAGACTATGGCAGCGATGATCATGCCCACTGCCAGAGGAGAAAAGGGGTGCCGACTACGGATAATGCCGACAGACCCGCCTGCCGTCAGATAGGTGGCAATCAGTCCGATAAGTGGGATTACTGGGGTCCATTCTGTGGGATTAATAATTGAGTGAGAAATCGTAGAAACTAGTGTCACACCGAGAATAAAAAGCAAGCCCGTAATGCCTGTTCCCACCAACACGCCCCCGAGCACCATACCCGCGCTGATAAGTACATTCCTGACTTGTGCGTTCATAAAAGTCCTCTCGCGGATGAAAAAAGCCCCCTCTCAGGATAACTGAGAGTTCCGTTAGGAGGGCTGTCACTTATTCCCTCTAAATCCCGACAACAGGCTGACTTAGGATCGCCTTACCTGCAGATTTAGCTGAAACTCCTTGCCCATTGATGCATAAAATGAGGCATCTTCTCGGTAGGCTAATCACATGCCTGATAACACTGTGACTACTCGCACAGACTCATCCTCCACGGTGCTGCGCATTGCGGTTTATTCTGATCGCCCGCAATTGCGAGAGGACGTACATTCAGCATTCGGCACTTCTATTTCCGCAGATCTGCCCCCCGTTGAATTGGTCGATTTTGCCACTGGTCCGGCACTTATGCGTGCCCTTCACAACAAGGAAATCGATCTCTGCCTTCTCGATGGCGAAGCCGCCCCGTTTGGTGGTATGGGCCTGAGTTACCAAATTAATGCCGAAGTGGAGGATCACCCGCCGCTTCTCGTTCTCCTGCAACGACGTGACGATGCATGGCTATCTACCTGGAGTAAGGCGGATGCTGTCTACCTTCTCCCCGTTGATCCCATCGATCTGCCCCTCGCTGCGGCGAATCTCCTCCGCCCGGGTAAGTAGCCAGAGCTTTTCGATCTGCTACCCAGGTACGGACCTCTTATCTCCTTAACTGACACTCACGTGTGAGAGGAAACCGACGTGTCGTATTACATTCCCATTCTGGCAATGGTGATCATTGCAGCGCTGTTTGTGCTGGTGATGGTAGGCGCCTCAGTCATCATCGGCCCCCACCGCTACAACAAGTCCAAGTATGACGTCTACGAGTGCGGTGTGGACGCAGTGGACCGCCCCGAAAATGGCGGCCGTATGTCCCTCAAGTACTTCACCATCGCCATGATGTTCCTCATCTTCGACGTTGAAACCATCTTCTTGTTCCCTTGGGCAATTGCCTTCGACAAGATGGGCTGGTTCCTCCTCGTGGAGATGCTCCTGTTCGTGGCCACCCTCTTGGTTGCCTACATCTACGTGTGGCGCCGAGGAGGACTGAACTGGGAATAAACCACGTCTTGCTTTTCACTATCTACCCAATTAAGTGACTGGAATTCGAAATGGGAATTGAAGACAAACTTTCAGGTGGCTTTGTAACCACCACCACAGAATGGCTGTTTGGCCTCACCCGCGAGTGGTCAGTCTGGCCCGTCACCTTCGGCCTTGCCTGCTGCGCATTTGAGATGATGTCCTATGCAGGCCCGCGTTTCGACGCCTCCCGTTGGGGACAGGAAGTATTCCGTGCTTCCCCGCGCCAATCTGACCTCATGATCATCTCTGGCCGTGTGAGCCAGAAGATGGCCCCCATCATGCGCCGCGTGTACGACCAGATGCCCGACCCCAAGTGGGTTATCGCCATGGGTGCGTGCTCCTCCTCGGGCGGCGTCTTTAACAACTACGCCATCGTGCAGGGTGCCGACCACGTCGTCCCGGTAGACCTTTACATTCCTGGCTGCCCGCCGCGCCCCGACATGCTGATCGACGCCTCCTTCAAGCTGCGCGCCATGATCGCCAAGAAGACCCAACTCGGTGAAAAGCACATCATCGCCGACGAGCAGGCTAAGGAAGCCGCTGCTCTCGCCGGTGAAGTTCGTGTCGCCGAGGAGAAACTCATCCGGATGAAGAAGAAGTAAGAAGGGAGGAGCGCATGACTGACAACCCCCAGAACACTGAAGACCAGACCGACGTGGCAGGTTCTCCAAACCCTGCAGCCAGCTGGACACCCTTCGCGGCAAAGCAAGGTATGTGGTCTGATGGAACCGGAGACACCTCCGGCTTTTCGCATATCGTGCGTCTGCCTGCTCGCATCGTTCCTCTCTCCCGTCCCTTCGGCGGAGAGCTCGACGCGATTTTTGACCGCCTGTTTGAGCTAGTTCCCGAAGTTGCTGACTCGCCCGTCACCAACTTCACCGACATGCCCACTATCTACATCCCGCGCGAGCACCTGCTGAAGACCATGCAGGCGCTACGTGACGATGCAGAACTGCGCTACGAAGTGTGCTCCTCGGTTTCCGGAGTGCACTACCCCGCAGAAAAGGATGCCGAGCTCCACAGCGTTTACCACCTGCTCTCTATGACCTACAACCGCCGCCTGCGCGTCGAGGTCGTCTGCCCCGAGTCCGAACCCCACATTCCCTCCGTGGTCACCGTTTACCCCATGGTGAACTACCACGAGCGCGAAACCTGGGACATGTTCGGCATTATCTTTGACGGACACCCTGGCCTTACCCGCATCCTCATGCCGGACGATTGGCAAGGCCACCCGCAGCGGAAGGACTACCAGCTCGGTGGTATCCCGGTCGAATTCCACGGCACTGAAGTGCCGCCGGCGGAACAACGGAGGAGTTACCGCTAATGTCTGTCCCTGAAAAGAACTTCACCTCACCGACGGGCGTAACGTCCGTCGAACAGCTCTTTGAAGCCGATCCGAACACGGTTGAGCTCACTGCCGAAGGTGGCGACTGGCAGGAGATCGTCGATCGCCAAATCCAGGAACAAAGTAGCCGCATGATCATTAACATGGGTCCTGCTCACCCCTCGACCCACGGCGTTATGCGGTTGTGCCTCGAACTAGACGGCGACATCGTCACCAACCTCCGCCCGGCCATTGGCTACCTGCATACCGGCATCGAGAAAACCTGCGAAGCCCGCACCTGGACCCAGGGCTCTACCCTGGTCACCCGTGCCGACTACGTAGCGCCTCTCTTCAACGAAGCCGTCTACGTTATGGCTGTCGAAGAAGTCCTCGGCGTCACCAACGAGATCCCGGAGCGCGCCAACATCATTCGCGTGCTCATGCTGGAGCTCAACCGCATCGCATCCCACCTGGTCGCCCTTGGCACCGGCGGTAACGAGCTCGGTGGTGTGACACTGCTGACTAACGGCCTCCGTGACCGTGAAATGATCCTCGACTTCTTCGAGGCCATCTCCGGTCTGCGCATGAACCATGCTTTCCTGCGCCCCGGTGGTGTCGCCAATGACCTGCCGGATTACGGCTTGGACAAGCTGGATGAGACCCTCGACTGGTTGGATGCTCGACTGCCCGACTTCGACAAGATGTGCAACGACAACCCCATCTTGAAGAAACGTATGCTCGGCATCAGCTACCTCGACCTCACCGGTTGTATGGCGCTTGGCGTCACCGGCCCCCGACTACGCGCCGCTGGCGTGGAATGGGACCTCCGGAAGAAGCAGCCCCACCTCGGATACGAAACCTACGACTTCGACATTCCGGTCTGGGACACCTGCGACGCCTACGGCGCCTTCCGTGTTCGCCTCGCCGAAATGTACGAATCCCTGAAGATCTGCCGGCAGTGCCGCGATCGTCTCGCCGACACACAGGGCCAACCCTTCATGATTGAAGATCCGAAGATCTCGCGCCCCGCCAACCTCGCCGTGTACAACGACGGTCAAGGCAACTCCTTTGAGCACGTGCGCAAGATTATGGGTGAGGACATGGAATCCCTCATTCACCACTTCAAGCTGGTGACTGAAGGCATCAAAGTTCCGGCTGGACAGGCCTACGTTGCAACCGAGAGCCCCAAGGGAGAACTCGCGTGCCACGTCGTGTCCGATGGCGGAACTCATCCTTACCGTGTTCACCTGCGTGACCCTGGATTCCACCACCTGCAGGCCCTCCCCGCCATGTGTGAGGGCGGCATGCTGTCCGATATCGTCGTCGCGGTCGGTAGTATCGACCCCGTTCTGGGAGGTGTTGACCGGTGATTGAAGCCCACTTTGTCTCCAAGTTCGACGATGCTGATGCTGTCGACATGAGCGACACCACCACCAGCATCACCGAAGAAAATATCAAAGAACTGCAGATCCTGGCCGATCGCTATCCGCACGCCCAGTCTGCCATCATTCCCATGCTGCACCTCGTGCAGAGTATCGATGGAAAAGTCAGCGGCGAAGGCGTCCGCCATATTGCCCGCATCCTCGATATTCCCGAAGCCGTTGTGCTGGGTGTCGTTACCTTTTACACCATGTTCCACAAGGATGAGGTCGGCAAGCATCTTATCGGTGTCTGCACCACCTCCCTGTGCGCAGTGATGGGTGGCGACCTCGTTTACGAGACCGTACGCAAGCACCTCGGCCTCGACGGCGAAGGAACCACTGAAGACGGAGCCTTCACACTCGAACGTGTGGAATGCAACGCCGCCTGCGACTTTGCCCCCGTCATGATGCTGAACTGGGAGTACATGGACAACATGACTCCTCGCAAGGCTGTTGAGATCCTCGACAAGCTGCGCAACGACGAAGAAGTTCACTCCACCCGTGGTCCGCAGATCACCTCGTGGCGTGACAACGAGCGCGTCCTCGCCGGCTTCAACGACGGTCGCAGCGACGAAGGCCCCGCTGCTGGCCACGCTTCTTTGGCAGGCTGGCGCATTGCGTATGATGTGAAGGAAGGTGAGTAACGTGTCGAGTGAACTCCTTACTCCCATCCTCTCCGCACACTGGGGCGATGAAACGCCGTGGAAGCTGGAGAGCTACAAGTCCCACGAAGGATACGACGCACTTCGTAAAGCCCTGAGTATGGAACCCGCCGAGGTTCTCAGCCTGGTGAAAGATTCTGGACTCCGCGGACGCGGTGGTGCAGGCTTCCCCACCGGTATGAAGTGGTCGTTCGTTCCGCAGAACAATCCCAAGCCCAAGTACCTCGTCGTCAATGGTGACGAGTCCGAGCCTGGTACCTGCAAAGACATGCCCCTGATCATGGCTAGTCCGCACACCCTGGTAGAAGGCGCACTCATCGCCTGCTACGCATTCGGTGCCGAGCAAGCCTTTATCTACCTCCGCGGTGAGGTAGCCCACGTGGCACGTCGCCTCCAGCAGGCCATTCAGGAAGCTTACGATGCCGGCCTGGCTGGTGACGACGTCCTCGGTACTGGCAAGCGTCTCCACGTTATGGTTCACTCTGGTGCCGGCGCTTACATCTGTGGTGAGGAAACTGCCCTTCTCAACTCGCTGGAAGGCAAGCGTGGGCACCCGCGTCTGCGCCCGCCGTTCCCTGCAGTGGAAGGCCTCTACGCCTCTCCCACTGTTATTAACAACGTCGAGTCCATCTCTTCTGTTCCCGCGATTATCCGCAAGGGTGCCGAATGGTACAGCTCGATGGGTACCGAAAAGTCCAAGGGTGCCACCATCTACTCGCTGTCCGGACACGTGAAGAACCCGGGCCAGTACGAGGCACCGCTGGGCATCACCTTGCGTGAACTGCTTGAGCTATCAGGCGGTATGCGTGATGGACACGAACTGAAGTTCTGGACTCCGGGCGGTTCATCCACCCCCATCCTCACGGCGGAACACCTCGATGTACCGCTGGATTACGAGGGGGTGGCAGGTGCCGGCTCCATGCTGGGCACTAAAGCCCTCCAGATTTTCGACGAGACTACTTCAGTAGTCCGCACAACCACTCGTTTTATCGAGTTTTACAAGCACGAATCTTGTGGCAAGTGCACCCCGTGCCGTGAAGGCACCTGGTGGCTCGTACAGCTGCTGCAGCGCCTCGAGCGCGGCGAAGGCAAGCCGGGCGATGTCGACAAGTTGCTGAGTATTGCCGGGAATATCGGCGGCAAGTCCTTCTGTGCCCTCGCAGATGGCGCTGTCGCCTGTGTCACCAGTGCCGTCAAGCACTTCCGTGAGGAGTTTGAGGCCGGTTACACCACCCCCGCTTGGGAGCTCCTGCCCTACGAGGCCAGTGCGCTCTTTAGTGATGAGGAGAAGGTTCAATGAGCGATAACACCTCGACCTCTGCCCAGGACAACCTTGTAACCCTGGAGATTGACGGTCGGTCCGTATCCGTTCCCAAGGGAACTATGGTCATCCGTGCTGCTGAAAAGCTCGGTATCCGTATTCCCCGCTTCTGTGACCACCCGCTACTCGACCCGGTTGGCGCCTGCCGCCAATGCATGGTCGAGGTACCTGACGCTGGTAACGGACGTGGTTTCCCGAAGCCTCAGGCCTCCTGCTCCCTAGCAGTGGCTGAAGGCATGGTTGTGAAGACCCAAGCATCCTCCATGCTGGCCGAAGAAGCTCAGCGTGGCATCATGGAGCTTCTCCTCATCAACCACCCGTTGGACTGCCCCATCTGTGACAAAGGTGGTGAGTGCCCGCTGCAGAACCAGTCCATGTCCGATGGACAGGCGGAGACCCGCTTCGACTGCGATAAGCGCCACTTCCCCACCCCGCTGCCACTGGTCAGCAACATCCTTCTTGACCGTGAACGCTGCGTGCTCTGCACCCGCTGCACCCGCTTCTCCGAGCAGGTCTCCGGCGATCGCTGCATTGCACTTGCAGAACGAGGTGCCCGCCAGCAAGTCTCCTCTGTTCCTGAGTCCGACGCCGGCTCCTACTTTGCCGGTAACACCGTGCAGATCTGCCCGGTGGGTGCTCTGACCAGTGCCGACTATCGCTTCCAGGCACGCCCGTTCGACCTCGTCTCTACCGACACCACCTGTGAACATTGTGCAGACGGCTGCGCGCTCCGCGTAGACCACCGTCACAGCAAGATCACTCGTCGTCTAGCCGGCGAAGACTCCGACGTTAACCTCGAGTGGAGCTGCGACAAGGGCCGATATGGCTTCCGCTACGGCACCCTCGCAGACCGCATCACTACTCCACTGGTTCGCCGCGATGGACAGCTCATTGAGGCCTCCTGGCCGGAAGCGCTCTCCATTGTCGCCGCTGGTCTCATGGCCGCTGGCTCCTCTCTCGGCGTTCTGCCGGGAGCCTCCAGCACGGTGGAAAACACCTACGCCTACGCCGCCTTCGCCCGCAACGTCGCCGGAACCGAGAATCTCGACTTCCGCTCTGACAAAGGCACCACGGAAGAAGCTGCCTTCCTCACCCAGTACGTGGCAGGTACCTCGCTTGAAAACAACGTCACCTACCAGGCACTTGATGAAGCAAAGAAGGTTGTGCTGGTATCCCTCGATCCGGAAGACGAAGCCAGTAACCTCTTCCTGCGGCTGCGCCGTGCAGTCCGCAAGATGGGCCTTCAGGTTGTCTCCATCGCGAGCCACCGCACCATCGGCACCAACAAACTCAACGCTGAGGTTGTCACCTGCCGCCCCGGTGGAGAAGCAGATGCTCTCGCCCAGCTCGACGGCCTCGACAGCGACACCATCATTCTGGTGGGAGCCCGCGCCGCTGGTTCTGCTGGAACCTTCAGTGCCATTGTTACCGCCGCAGAGAAGTCCGGTGCTCGCTTCGCCTGGGTGCCACTGCACGCTGGCGACCGCGGTGCACTAGAAGCCGGCTGCCTCCCCGCCGCCGGTGGGCTCTCCACCAAGGCAATGCTGAAGGCTGCAGCCGATGGTGAACTGCAGGCTCTGCTGATTGGTGCTCTGGACGAACGCGACTTCGTCGACGTCCAGTTACTCCACCAGGCTGCCACCGCCGCCTTTACCGTCCAGCTGGCACAACGCCGCAGCTCCCTCAGCGCCTGCGCCGACGTTGTCCTCCCCGTCAGCCTCATTTCCGAGGTCAAGGGACACTTCCTCAACTGGGAAGCACGGTGGCGTAAGGTCCAGCCACTTACCGGTATGCCCGTCACTACCATGTCAGACCGCCGCGTCCTCGGAGCCATCGCGAAGGCGATGGGGACCAGCCTGCAGATTCCCGCCAGCTCTCAGGTGGCTGACCTCCTGCAGACAGCTGCCACCGGTGCTGTCGGTGGTTCCATGCCGACAGTCTCCACCACCGCCGCATCTGGCCTGGTGCTCGACAGCTGGCGTGAACTCATGGGCGACTCCGCCGCTCTTGACGGAACTATCTTCAAGGGAAGTGACCGCCGTCGCGGCCACCTGCGCGTCAGCCCGGCCACTGCCACGGCCTGCGGCCTCACCGCTGGTGGCGCCGCCACCGTCTCCACCTCGCAGGGATCTCTCACGCTCCCCGTCTCCGTCGTCGAAGAGATGGCAGACGACGTGGTGTGGGTTCCCAGCAATGTTCCCGGTAACCCGCTTGCGGTGACCGGTGCAGTACCTGGAGACCAGGTCACTGTGGTTCCGTCAGACGATGCTCACAACGTTCGAATGGAGGTGTCATCCCGTGTCTGAAAGCACTATCGGCGTGTGGGGTGACCCATGGTGGCTCATCCTCGTGAAGGCCATCGTGATCTTTTGTATTCCCCTGTTTTTCGCAATCTTCTGTGTGTGGTTCGAACGCCGTATCCTGGCATTCCTCCAGCAGCGCGTCGGCCCCCACATGGCAGGTCCACTAGGTCTCCTGCAGCCCTTCTCGGACGGCATCAAGACCCTTATGAAAGAAGACTTCTCGCCGGATAACGTCGACAAGTTCGTCTTCACCCTGGCCCCGATGCTCACCGGTCTCGCCGCCTTCACCACCTGGTCCGTCATCCCCCTGGGTGGACGGGTTTCCATCGGCGGTCACTACACCCAACTACAGCTCGGTGACCTCCCGGTCGCAGTGCTCTTTATCCTAGCCATCGCTTCGATTGGCACCTATGGCATCGTCCTCGCCGGTTGGGCGTCAACCTCCCGCTACTCTCTGCTGGGTGGTCTGCGCTCCGCCGCACAGATGATCTCCTACGAGGTCTCTATGGGTCTTGCGGTGGTGTCCGTCGTCCTGGCGAGCCGCACCATGTCCACCGTAGGTATCGTCGAGCACCAGGCCAACACCCTGACTCTGTTCGGCTGGGACTCCCCCTTCCCCGCCCACAACTTCATTCTGCTCGCTCCTGCCTTCTGTATCTACGTGGTAGCTATGCTGGCAGAAGCCAACCGCGCCCCGTTCGATATGCCGGAATGTGAATCCGAACTGGTTGGTGGTTACTCCACCGACTACTCGGGTTTCCGCTTCGCTCTCTTCTACCTGGGCGAATACATGAACATGACAACGCTGTCCGCCATCTGCGCAACCCTCTTCCTCGGTGGGTTCAACGCACCGTGGCCGTTCAACAACACCGCAATCGACGGCGGCTGGTGGGGCCTTCTCTGGTTCGTTCTCAAGGTCGTCCTTGGTCTGTTCTTCTTCATCTGGGTCCGCGGTACCGTCCCGCGTTACCGCTACGACCAACTGATGTCTATTGGGTGGAAGACCCTGCTGCCGCTTTCGCTCGGCTGGCTGGTCGTCATAGGTATCTACCAGAAGGCTCGCGCCATGGCAGAACCCGGTTCCTGGCTGACTGATGACGCTACCGCCATTGGTGTGGTGCTGATCTACGCCGCTATCGCAGCTCTCGTGCTGTTCCTGCAGCGTCGCCCGATCGACAAGATCATCACCGATGCCAAGCCGCCTGTTGTCGATCCTGTTACTGCCCACTACCCGCTGCCGGTCTTCGAGGATGCCCCCGCTGCTGCCGGCACACAGCGGAAGGAGGAACTGTCATGAGTGTCTTTTCGCGCTGGGCGGGCCTCGGAGTGACCTTCCGGACGATGTTCCGTAAGAAGTTCACAGAGGAATACCCGCTAAAGCCGAAGGTCACAGAGCCCCGCTTCCACGGTCGTCACCAGCTCAACCGCTGGCCCGATGGTCTCGAAAAGTGTGTCGGTTGCGAACTGTGTGCCTGGGCATGCCCAGCTGATGCTATTCGTGTGGAAGCTGCAGAAAACACCGAGGATGAGCGCTACTCCCCCGGTGAACGCTACGGCGCCATCTACGAAATCAACTACCTGCGCTGCATCTTCTGCGGCATGTGCATCGAAGCATGCCCAACGCGCGCACTAACTATGACCAATGACTTCGAACTGGCAAACGCTTCCCGCGAAGCATTGATCTACGGCAAGGACAAGCTCCTTGCTCCACTGGAAGACGGCATGGAGATGCCTCCGCACCCCCGTCGCCTTGCAGACAACGAAAAGGGATACTTCATGGGCCTGCCTCTGCACGCAGACTCACGTGAATCGAAGCAATTGGAGGAAGGATAATCATGGCGTTTTCCATCGCTTCTTCCGCCACTGTTGCTCCGATGATGACGCTTGCCGCTGGTGACTCCAGCGCCGGTCACATCTTCGGACAGGTCCTCTCCTGGATCCTGGCCATCGTTATTGTGGCTGCTGCACTCGGTATGGTGCTGTCCCGCAAACTCATTCACTCCGCCCTATCCCTCCTGCTGGTGATGGTCGGTATGGCAATCGAATACGCCATTCTCAATGCGCCATTCGTGTTTGTCGTCCAGATCGTCGTCTACGCAGGCGCCATCATGGTGATGTTCCTCTTCATCGTGATGATGGTCGGTGCGAATGCAGATGCCGAAGAGGGCGACCCCATCCCCGGTCAGCGGATAGCGGCCATCATCATGGCACTGGCGGTTATCGTTCTAGTAGCTGTAGCTATCTCGCTGGTCACCTGGCAGGATCCTGCCGGACTTGATGAAGCCACCCGCACCACCGGCGGAAATATCGCTGGCCTCGGTGAGCTGATCTTCAACAAGTACGTCATCATCTTCGAGGTGCTCTCTGCACTTCTCATCATTGCCGCGGTGGGTGCTATTGTGCTCACCCTCCGTACCCGCGTCAAGAACCGCCCGACTCAGCGTGAAACCATGGAAGCCCGCTTCCGTGCCTACGCTGAAAAGGGCACCGATGTGGGTGCTATGCCTGGTGCCGGCGTCTACGCCTCCAGTAACGCCATGGACGTCCCCGCTCTCCTCCCTGACGGTAGCGAACTTCGCTCCTCCGTCTCCGAAGGGATCTACGACGCCCACGCGGAACGCTCCGGCCAGCAGTTGGCTGAGCAGACCGCTAAGACCTATGAAGCTCTTGCCAAGAGCGACGGAGAGGATGAGTGACATGGCTACTAGTTTCTACCTGACCCTGTCCGCGATCTTGTTCGCTATCGGTATCCTGGGCTTCCTGGTTCGCCGTAGTGCACTGGTCGTGTTTATGTCCGTCGAACTGATGCTGAACTCATGCAACCTTGGCCTGGTGGCCCTCGCGCGCCAGTTCGGTAATCTCGACGGCCAAGTCGCCGCTTTGTTCGTCATGGTGGTTGCTGCTGCAGAAGTCGTGGTTGGCCTCGCTATCGTGGTCGCCATGTGGCGTACGCAGTACACAGTGTCCGTCGATGAAGAACGTTCACTGAAAGGCTAAAGGCAGTGGTATCCAATACTCTTCTTGCAACTGGACAGTCATTGACTGTCGCCCCGCCTACAGCGGATACGACGACCACCGTGGTGGCTTGGCTAATTATCGGCCTGCCCCTCATTGGCGCCGCACTGCTGCTTATGGGCGGCCGGCTGCTGGACCGCTGGGGGCACTGGCTCGCCGTCGTGATGAGCTTTGCCGCCTTCGCCTGTGGCCTCACCCTGTTTATCCAGATGGCGATGCGCTCCGCTGCGGATCGCGCCCTGACAGCACCCTTCTACACCTGGATGTCGCTGCCGGGCGTGGAGACCGATCTTGGTATTCGCCTCGATCCCCTCTCCATCGTCTTCGTGCTCCTTGTCACCGGTGTCGGTAGCCTTATTCACCTCTACTCGGTGGGCTACATGGCACATGATGAGAAGCGCCGTAAGTTCTTCGCATTCCTCAACCTCTTCATGGCAGCCATGCTGACCTTGGTTCTCGGCAATAGCTACCTGGTGCTGTTCATCGGTTGGGAAGGCGTCGGTCTGGCCTCTTACCTCCTCATCGGATTCTGGGCACACAGGCCCTCCGCTGCGAAGGCTGCGAACAAGGCCTTCATCATGAACCGTATGGGTGACGTGGGCATGATGCTTGCCATCATCACCATGTTCAAGTTCTTCGGTTCCACCGAATTCTCCGCTGTCAACGCTGGCATTGCCGATGTAGACAGCTGGGTCCCCACCTTCCTCGGTTTCATGCTCCTGCTGGGCGCCTGCGCCAAGTCCGCCCAGGTTCCTTTCCAGGCCTGGCTCCTCGACGCCATGGAGGGCCCGACCCCCGTGTCCGCCCTCATCCACGCTGCTACCATGGTTACCGCCGGTGTTTACCTGGTCGTCCGCAGTGGCAGCATCTACCAGCTTTCGTGGCAGGCCGCTCTGGCAGTCGTCATCGTTGGCTCTGTTACCCTCCTGGTTGGTGCCTGGATCGGTAGCTCCAAAGACGACATCAAGAAGGTTCTCGCTGGTTCGACCATGTCCCAGATCGGCTACATGATTCTGGCCGCAGGCATTGGTCCTGCCGGCTACGCACTAGCCATCTTCCACCTGGTTACCCACGGTTTCTTCAAGGCCAACATGTTCCTCGGAGCCGGCTCGATCATGCACGCTATGAATGACAGCGTCGACATGCGCCGGTTCGGTGGACTTCGCAAGGCCATGCCCTGGACCTTCTTCACCTTCGCTGCCGGCTACCTAGCTATCATCGGCTTCCCCGGCTTTGCAGGCTTCTTCTCCAAGGACCCCATCATTGAGGTCGCTTTTGAGCGTGGCTGGGTATTTGGCCTGGCAGCACTGATCGGTGCTGGCATCACCGCCTTCTACATGACGCGACTCATGATGATGACCTTCTTTGGTGAAAAGCGTTGGGAAGAGGACGTGCACCCGCACGAGTCCCCGGCGACGATGGTGATCCCGCTGGTTATTCTCGGTATCTTCTCCGTGATTGGTGGCTTCCTCATGGTGGGAGGCATCACCAAGTGGCTCAACCCCGCCGTTGGTGGTACTGCGCCGGATCTCCACATTGTTCACTTCAGTTGGGAGACAGCCGCTACCCTCCTAGTGGTTATCGTTGGCGTGCTAGTCGGCTGGTTGATCTTCCGCAAGCCCATCCCCACTACGCGTGAGAATGCGCCTCTGTACACCCGTATCGGCGACAATGCCCTCTATGGCGACACGATCAATGAATACATTGCTGTGAAGCCTACCCTGGGTCTTGCGCAGGCTACGGCTCTTCTAGACCGACGCGCCGTTAACCCCGCCGTTGATGGTGGCGGACGCGGCCTGGTCAGTCTGTCCGGTTTACTGTCGCGCTTGCAGAACGGCATGATCCGCTCCTACGGCCTCCTCATGGTCGTTGGTACCGCAGTTCTCGCCGCTGTTGCGCTCATCCTCGGACAACTGGCATAAGGGAGGATTGAGAGAATGTTAATTACCTCTGCCGCACTAATCCCCCTGGTAGGAGCGCTCCTCCTTACCGTGGTCCGGGGTGTTGCCAGCCGCGTGGTGGCCATGCTTGCCTCCCTCGGCTCGCTGGGTATCGCCATTGCCATGGCAGTACTCTTCAACCCTGGACAGGGTATGCAGTTCACCGAACTACACCAGTGGATTCCCCAGATTGACGCCTTCTACTCGCTCGGTGTGGATGGTATCGGGCTGAGCCTCGTGCTCCTCACCACCATTCTCACCCCGCTGGTCCTGCTCTATGCCTTTACGGAGAACTTCCGTGAAGACCAGCTGGGCGAACGCGCCTTCCTGGCACTTGCGCTGGCCGTCGAGGGTTTCTCCCTCTACGTATTCACCGCCACTGACGTCCTGCTCTTCTATCTCTTCTTTGAGGCCACCCTCATCCCGATGTTCTTCCTCATCGGTGGTTTTGGTGGAGCACAGCGTCGCTACGCCGCCATCAAGTTCCTGTTGTATTCCTTGACCTCTGGTCTGGTTATGCTGGCCGCCGTTATCGGCGTCTACGTGAACTCCCAGAGCAATGGCCACGGTACCTTCCTGCTGAGTGACCTCATGAACATGAACCTCGGCACGAACACGGAACGCCTGCTGTTCGTCGGATTCATGATCGCCTTCGCTGTGAAGGCCCCCATGGTTCCGGTTCACACCTGGCTGCCCGACGCCGCAGAGAACACCACCCCGGGTGGTGCAGTGATGATGGTCGCCATCATGGACAAGATTGGCACCTTCGGTATGTTCCGCTTTGCGCTGGGTCTCTTCCCGAACGCAGCTGAGTGGGCCACCCCGGTGGTCATTGTTCTGGCAGTGATCTCCATCATCTACGGCGCCTTTGCCGCACTGGCGCAGGAAAACCTCATGCGCCTGGTGGCGTACACCTCTGTCAGCCACTTTGGTTTCATCGTGTTGGGCCTTTTCGCGCTCACCCCAACCTCGGTGGCAGGTGCCAACCTCTATATGTTCAACCACGGCATCTCAACCGCCGCGCTCTTCCTCCTTGTTGGTTACCTGATGAAGCGTCGTGGCTCCGCGGAGATCGACAACTTCGGTGGCGTACAGAAGGTTGCCCCGGTACTTGCCGGATTCCTCCTCGTCGCTGGTCTGTCGTCCCTGTCTCTCCCCGGCCTGGCACCCTTCGTGTCTGAGTTCGGTGTGCTGGCAGGAACCTGGACGAAGTACCCGTGGGCTGCGGGCATCTCGGCCATCGCCATGGTGCTTGCCGCCCTCTACATCATGCGGATGTACAAGCGGACGATGACGGGTCTCCCCTCTGCTGAGGTGGAAGAAAAGGTCTCCGAGCTGTCCATGGCAGAACGGTGGATCATTGTTCCTCTGCTCGCCCTGCTCCTCGTCCTTGGTGTCTACCCCACTCCGTTGACCAGGGTGCTGAACCCCGATTCTGAACAGGCAGTCACCTTTGTTGAGAAGGCGACTAACCACGAAGCCGTGGCTCCGGCCGCGCAGCCTGAATCGACCACTATCTCTCTAGGAGGTGCGCGCTAAATGATCCAGAACATCGTTGCTATGGACATGGTGGCTAGCCCCGCACGAATGATCGAGAGCCCTGCGCTGGATTACCAGACCCTCGCTCCGCTATTGATCATGTTCGGTGGTGCCTGTGTCGCTCTCCTCCTGGACGCCTTCGTGCGTCGGCCGGCCCGCGCAATCGTGCAGCTGGTCTCTGTCTTTGCTGTTCTCATTGCCACGATGGGAATGCTTATTGCAAACTGGGTCGATGGCCGCTTCGCGGTTGTCGCCAATGGCCTCCTTGCCATGGACAAGCCCACCTATGTGGCACAGGGCGCCCTGATTGTCTTCACCGCCCTCTGCATGATTCTCTTCAGTACACGGCATGCACGCCGTCTGAAGACAATTCCCGAGAGTGAGCGGACTGAGCACTCCGAGATCTACGTCTTGGCACTGTTCTCTCTGTTCGGCATGATGCTCTTCGCCGCAGCGACTAACCTGCTTATGCTCTTCGTCGCTCTTGAAGTGATGTCTCTGCCGCTCTACGTTCTCTCCGGATTGGCACTCTACCGCCGGCGTCTGAGCCAGGAAGCTTCCCTGAAGTACTTCCTGCTGGGTGTACTTGCAGCAGCCATTATGCTGTACGGCATCGTGATGCTCTACGCGGCGACTGGTAACTTCACCTTTGCCGGCATTGCAGAGCAGTCCTCTCACACCGACAAGCCTGCCCTGCTGGTGCTGGGCGTTGTGTTCGTCGTGATTGGCCTCCTCTTCAAGATCGGTGCGGTGCCCTTCCACAGCTGGGTACCGGATGTCTACCAAGGCGCCCCCACCCCGGTGACTGCTTTCATGGCAATCTGCACCAAGCTGGCTGCCGTTGCTGCTCTAGCCCGTGTTCTCACCGTCGCGGTGCCTCTCAACGAAAGCCAGTGGGAAGTTGTCATCGTGGTACTGGCCATCATCTCGATGCTGTTCGGCGCCCTGCTGACTATGACCCAGACCGACGTCAAGCGACTGATCGCTTACTCCTCCATCACTCACGCGGGCTTCATCATGACCGCTCTGGTGGGTGCACACCAGGGTCTCCTCAAGGTAGGAAGCCTGGAGTTCAGTGTTGTCTCTTCGGTGTTGATCTACCTGGCGGCCTACGGCCTGGCGACCATTGGTGCTTTCGCCATTGTCACGGTCGTCCGTCGCGAGAGTGGCGAGGAGGCCACTGCGATCTCTGCTTGGGAAGGTATTGGACGTCAACATCCTTGGTTGGGTGCGGCCTTCGCTCTCTACTTCCTGAGCTTTGCAGGTATCCCCCTTACCGCTGGCTTTATTGGTAAGTTCACCGTCTTCGCAGTGCCGTGGTTGGCTGGCTACAGCTGGCTGGTCGTCGTTGCCCTGCTGGTGTCCGCACTGGCCGCCTACGCCTACGTGCGCATGATTATCGTCATGTTCTTCAAGCGCCCGAATGTCACCACTGTGGTGGCAAAGCCAGGTGCCGCGGTCAGTATCGTGGTGGTTATCACCGCTTTACTCACCGTCCTCATGGGTATTCTTCCCGGACCGGTGCTGGGCCTTGCGAATTCGCTCGGTGGCTTCCTGATGTAGGATCAGCCTCTCGCATCGTAGTAACCCCCCAGGGCAGTGCCCTGGGGGGTTACATCTATTTCACACCCCAGAGTGGTATCGAAAGACCCCCCCAGAATGGCGCTGAGAACATCTTAGAGGGATGAACTCTCCTCACCGGAAAACCCCCACCCACCCCTCCCCTTTAGCGACAGTGCTTCCTTTGCGTCAATCCTTTCCCTTTCGAGGCCTCACTCAACTTCTCTCGACTGAAGACACCAAGATGCCCGGTCACACAGTGTGACCGGGCATCTCTCAAAGTGCGTGAGGAGGGTTTCGAACCCCCGACCGCCGGTGTGTAAAACCGGAGCTCTACCCCTGAGCTACCCACGCAGGACGTTAAAACTCTATCCTATGAGGTGGTGTTTACCCTAATTTAACGGCGAGGTGCGCCGTGCCGAGCTTGCACGAGACGTGTGACAATCCAGTCATTAACTGCGGAGGTCGACGTCTGGGAGAGGCCGGCAGTGCGGGCACTCTCGGCAATCTCGGCAGGGTCTACAGCATCTGGTTGACCAGTCTTAGGGGTGGTCAACCATACCACTCCCCCGTCAGACAGCGGGGCGACTACATCAACGAGGTCATCGGTAAGGTCTCCATCACCATCGCGCCACCAGAAGAGAATGGCGTCACAGACGTCGTATGAGGTGTCCTCGAGCAGTGCGGAGCCGATGATATCTTCGATAGCTTCGCTAATGGACGAGTCGCAATCGTCGTCCCAACCAACTTCCTGCACGACCATGTCGTCAGAGATTTCAAGTTTATGGGCCAAGATGGCGTTGAAGTTGTTGGCGTCGGAGCTGGCGCTCACTGCGTCGATCCTCCTAGTTAGAGTTCGTTT
The DNA here is from genome assembly GCF_947252745.1 of uncultured Lawsonella sp. NCBI lineage: Bacteria > Bacillati > Actinomycetota > Actinomycetes > Mycobacteriales > Lawsonellaceae > Lawsonella > uncultured Lawsonella sp. Next base: position 148,835 of record NZ_CAMXWW010000003.1, read on the forward strand.
CTCGATGACTACACCAGTCTACCTACGAAAAAACTATTGCACACTGGTTTTTTCTGGCAACAAGTCCAGCACATTCCGGAGTGTAGACGTGTGGTTTAACTCACGGAAACTACACTCACTCATTTGCACAAACATGCAACAATAATCTTGTGAGTACTGAACAAATGACCTCCCAAGGTTCGCAGGCTGAACTGACGTTGCTCAACGCAGTGCCACCGAGCCTTGTCCAGCGCATTCGTAAGATATCTGGGCAGCTCACCCGGACCGTGATTGCACACATAAGTATATCCCTTCCATTCTTTAAGGAGCTTGATGCCAAGCATCGCGCTGACATTGGTGCGTTGGTACAGTCTGCTATTCGCTTCTTCGCGGATTGGGTTCAGCATCCGGATGATGACGATCTCGACTTTAAGGATGTGCTTGGTTCGGATTCAGTCCACTTGGTAGAGGGCCTGAGCTTGCAGCAATCTGTTTCCATCCTGCACTCGAGCATGGAGATTATCGAGCAGGCCGTCATTAACATGAAGGATATGCCGGAGGCAAAAGCCACTCTGTTGGTCCACGCTCTTCGCTACAGCCGCGAGCTGGGATTCTCCATTGCAGACTATTTTGCAGCAGCTGCGGAGAAACGCGGTGTCTGGGATGCTCGTATGGAAACGGCTTTGGTTGACGCAGTGGTGCGCGGAGCAAAGTCCGAGGACATCCGTTCGTTCGGCTCTGCCTTGGCCTGCGATACTAATCGGCCAGTGACGGTGATGGTGGGAACGCCGAGTTCTTTGGATCGCCAGGAACGCACGGTTCTTCGTCTTCATCAAGCTGCGGCCGACCTCGGATATCGCGCTCTTGCGGCGGTACAGGGTCCCTATTTGGTGACGTTGGTAAACATACCCGCGGAAGTGTTGATGAACCCTGAATGCCCTATCTATGAAATTTTCTCCGATGACCAGATTATGTTGGGGCCAACAGCCCGTAATCTAGCGGGGGCTTCACGGTCTGCGGAGGAAGCGTTTGCAGCATTACGCGTCGCTCAAGCAATGCCTAATGTTCCACGGGTTGCGACCGCTGACATGTTTATCCCGGAGCGGGCTATTGCAGGTGACCATCGGGCTGTACAGCGTCTGTTTCATGACATCATTAAGCCTTTGCAGAAGTCGGCGAATCAGGCCATCCGCGACACACTGCGTCTCTATCTCTCCGTCGATGGTGGCGTCGAGGAGGCCGCGCGGCAGCTCTATGTCCACCCCAACACAGTGCGTTACCGTTTAAAGAGAGTGAACGACATTACCGGTATGGATCCACTTGATTCGCGTATGCGGTTTACACTGCGGATCGCCAACGTTTTGGGAATGCTAGAGGACATTAACGAATCCAACAACAAATCTTGGTAGAGTCGTGGGTGTTATCTGGGCGCTGCTGAGCGCCCTCCCCTTGCACGCATAGCGAAGGTACGAGACGGAAAGGAGAGCACCGCAGATGGCCACTGATGAAAGAGACATCGTTGCTGGACTTGCCGAGATCGTCGAAGAAGTCACAGGTGTTGAGCAAGCTGAGGTCACTCCAGACAAGAGTTTTGTGGATGATCTGGACGTTGATTCCCTCTCTATGGTAGAAATTGCTGTCCAAACTGAGGACAAGTACGGCATTGAGATTCCCGATGAGCGGATGAAAGGCATGCGCACAGTACGCGATGTTGTCGACTACATTAAGCGGGTCACTGTGGGTCGATCCTGAAAGCGCGCTGTCGGCTGCGGAGATGCAGGACAGATAACAGCGCTCCTGACACACTGTGGTGGGCACTCGATTGCGAGTGCCCACCACAGATTTTTGTGTAGAGGAGAAGGAAAATGCGAAAGCAGGTTTTTACCCGACAGCGGACAGCCAGGTGACGTCGATACTTGCGGGGTGTTCTTGACGGAGGGATTCGAGGGACTCGTCCCATGCGGTGCCGAGAGCGAGTTCGATGCCATGTTCAAGATCACCGGAGCGCATGAGTTCTCGAAGGCGGTTTTCTGAGACAACAACGTCCCCGGAGGCATTGGTTTCGCCGTGCCAGAGCCCCAGGTCGGGGGTATGACTAAAACGCTGCCCATTCCAGCTCTCGGTGGCGTCTTCGGTGACATCAAAGGAAAGAATGGGCCATTCTGCAAGAGCCTCGGCGAGGGCCTGCCCACTACCAACTGGCCCAATCCAGTCCACGGTAGTTCGGAGCATCCCAGGGCAGCCTTCTACGGTATGCCACATGAGCCGCCGGGTGGGTAGGGCAGCTTGCAGGGTACGGGCAAGGGTCTGCTCGATCCGTGGACACAGCGCGGCGGGAGCAGCATAAATAGACACCACGCCAGTGGTGGCATCGATAAATGGTGTGGCGACGTGCACGTCGCACCTCCTTCTTCTTCCGAGACGTATGACGTCTTCCCCAACGCAGTACGTTCGATATGGAGGTGTGCGCACTTTTCTCTTGTCACGTTCAAGTCTGCACTAAAGGTTGAGACTTTTCCTCGATTGAACCTCCGACACGCCGCATTATTTGGAAAAAAACTCGCAGGTCAAAGCACATTTTTAACTTTAATATACTTAAGTAACATTAGTAACAAGCCAGCTCGACAACGGTGACACTCTGCCGAATCACGAGTTTCGTCCGCAACGCGCTACACTGGATACGCTCTTTCTGTTCTTACAAACAGCGGAGTGCGTGCCTGTAGCTCAGTCGGTTAGAGCAAATGACTCATAATCATTCGGTCCTGGGTTCGAGCCCCAGCAGGCGCACTTCTCTCCTTGTCGAAGGGTAGCCTTGCTAATCTTCATTCATCTCTCTAACATATGCATTATCACGCATACATTAGAGAGGTTCGGCAATGCAGGCCACTGACTACACTCACCGGTCCGATCACGCTCACGACGACGCTCATAACCACACACAGAGCCACGTGCCGCATAACCACACACAGAGCCACGTGCCGAATCTCACCAATGACAGCCATGACACCGGCAGCCATGCTCACGGCGCCACACTAGCTCACGGTCACTCCCACCATCACACCCACGAGCATCACGACGCAGCAGAATTGGCCCACACCCCTCAATGGCGCATCAGTGTCGCTATCGCACTGGGACTCGTTACTGTCATCACACAAATTGTCGTAGGGCTACTCTCCGGCTCACTCGCTCTCCTATCGGACTCTGCGCATGCGTTCACCGATGTCTTCGGCCTGTGCACTGCACTCGTCGCCATCCGTGTTGGAGCGCGTGCCTCCGCCACTCCCCAACACACTTATGGTTTCCGCCGTGTTGAGGTGCTCGCCGCGGGATTCAACGCGATTCTGTTGCTAGCAGTCGCCGTCATCATTGTCGTCGAAGCCGTCGAGCGCCTCATCCATCCCGTTAATGTCCAGGGACTGCCAGTAACGATCGTCGCAGTAGTGGGACTGCTCATGAACTTTTTCGCGTTTCTTGCCATCCGTGGTGGTAAGGACGAGTCCATTAATGTGAAGGGCGCTTATCTAGAAGTGATGGCAGACATGGTGGGGTCGGTGGGAGTACTCATCTCGGGTCTCATCACCTATCTCACGGGATGGGTATATGCCGACATCGTCGTTGCAGTCCTTATCGCCATATGGGTACTTCCGCGAGCAGTCGCACTGCTCCGCCAAGTAGGAAACGTCATCCTACAAGGCACCCCCACTGATGTCGATATGGAGTCCCTTCGCCATGACATCTTGTCCGTGGACGGTGTACAAGCACTCCACCACTTTCATGTGTGGAGCCTCACCACCGGTGACAACATCGGATCCGTCCACGTTGTCACTACCAATCCGCAAGCACGTCAGCACGTACAAGAACTCATGGAGCACACCTACCACCTTCACCATGTGACGGTGCAAACAGAAACACCTGCCGAACAATGCGCGGAGGACGGCACCTGCGTCTAACCCCACACCACTACCTCGACATGGAAGCAACGGTTCCGGTACTAGTCCCAGTTTTCAGCATGAAGAAGGACATCGACCGCTTGCGAATGGCCGGCGGGGCGCACCATATGCTCGAGACGAATGACCCGCATTCCCGCACTGGCGCTGGCTAGATCAGCGACGGTCGGAAGAAGTGCAGAATCCTGTGGGCCCCCAATACCGTGACGGAGGTTTTCGGCAGCGTGCCCAAGATAGAGAAGCGCCCCGTGCGGCTTCAACCAGGCTTGGCTACGCTTCAACACATCCCGCAGCTGATGCATTGGCAAATGCAGGTAAGCACCCAAAATGAGGTCAAATTTGCCGCTGGTGAAACGATCATCGCCAGTAACCTGCGCATCGTAGACCGGTACCCAGCTGCAGACGTCCCCCACTGTATAGACAATCTTCGGCCCCAATGACTCGTGCTCTGCCGCTATACGAATCGCCTCGGAGGAGAGATCAACACCTACTACGTCCCAGCCCATCTGAGCCAGGAGACGAGCGTGACGACCTTCCCCACACCCCAAGTCGAGAGCGGAACCGGGTTCCATAGTCGAGAGCCGTTCCACGACTGCCGCAGCAGGGGTTCCTCCCCAGGGGGCAGGTGTCTCACTGTAGAGGGCGTCCCAATCTGCAGATGCACGTTCGGTCATGTCTTCCACAATATTCCGAAGTACCCTTCTCATGCAATGGGGCTAACAAGGTTCATCTCACAGTATGCACAGCGCTGAATGCACAACTGGAGTGCAGAATGCAGAGCAGCGCTTCGGAATCCAGAGCAAGGGCTACTCTGCGCCGCACACTAATCGAAGATCTCGGGCAGTACACCTCGGGGAAGCTCTTCCACCTCTCCATCTTTAACGACTAAGTGACGCGCTTCTACCTGTTCGATCATGCGTTGGTCGTGGGTGACGACGACAATAGTCCCTTCGCACTGTTTAATCGCATCCTGTACCTCTTCGATGAGGTCAACACTCAAGTGGTTAGTCGGCTCATCCATTAAGAGAATTTCCGGTGGGTTAGCTACGAGCAAGGCCAAGGCTACCCGTCTCTGCTGTCCTAACGAGAGATCACCCACTGGGCGCTGAGCATCTTCAGGAGTGATAAGACCCAGATCGTCTAAGTCCAGCGAGTGCGGGCCGGAGACGAAGGAGTAGAGTTCCGCAGCGCTCTTCTTCGGGTCCTCCCACCGTTGTACTTGCTCCAGGATCGACAAGGTGGCACCCTGACCCACCTGCACTTCTCCCGCTTCCGGTTGAAGTGCACCAGTGATGACGTGTAGCAAGCTAGATTTCCCGGATCCATTTGGGCCGGTGATGATGACAGTTTCGCCAGGCCGGATGGTGAGAGAACCTACGTGGACGCGTTTGGGAACTATCACCCCACGGAGCTTCAGATGGAAGTCCTCTTCGGAACCAGCGGCAACACGTCTACCGCTTGGTGCCTTCGCCAGAGGGGCATTAAATCCCAGCAGAACTGGCGGTTTTGCCACCCCGTTCTCCTCCAATTCCGTAAGCTTTTGGCGCGCGGCTCTAACTCGGCGGGCGATCTGTTTTTCCACTCGACCGCCGGCCAGGTTGTAGGAGAGTTTGTCGTTATCCTGGCGTACACGGCCAGGAGAAACCTCGCGCGCACCCTTCTCAATGGTGGTCTCCAAATGTTCCCGTTGGTGCTCTTCGGTGCGCCATTGGTGTTCCCATAGCTGACGTTCGTGCCGGCGGTGTTTGTCGTACTGGGTCCAGTTACCGGTGAAGATACCGATACCCTCGCGATTACGCACAATGTCGCCAATATGAGTGCAGGTGGCATCCAAGAAGTCACGGTCGTGGGTTGCCAAGACGACGATTCCCGGGTGCTCTCGGATAGTTTTGGCAACGAGCTCACGCCCGCGCGCATCAAGGTGGTTGGTAGGTTCGTCGAGCAGGAGGATTTCAGGTGCTCTAATGAGGGCAAGGGCGAGCCCGAGACGAGCTCGCTCACCACCTGACATGTCGACAGTGCATTGGTCGAGAAGATGCCCGGAGACTCCCTCTCCAGTCAGACCTAAATTATCGAGAACAACTTCCGCGTTATGCTCAGCACTCCAGGCATCATGGGCCATGACGTCGTTAAAGATCTCGGAATAGCGTCGTTCTGCTTGCGCGGCAGCTTCAGGATCTTCGGTGGTAGCCATAACGTTGGCGGCGTCTTCCAGTGCCTGGAGACGGCGACGGGCAGGCCCGAGAGCCTCCTCGACAAGCATACGGCCGGTGGAGTCGAAGGGGGCCTCGAGCTCCTGCGCTCCAAGAACGCGGGTTCCTTGGTGGGTGACACGACCGGCACTGGGTTTGAGACGACCGGAGAGGATCCACAGCAGGGTAGACTTGCCCACTCCGTTGTCACCAACTAATCCCAGTACGTCTCCTGCGGAAAGCGTGAGATTGATGTTAGTGAGGACGGGGCTACCGGGATAGTCGTAATGGATGTCGGTAGCGACCAGCTGGGCGTCTGCAAAATCTACCGACACATCTACCGGATATGCAGCCTCAGTCATGACATCTCCTGTTCGGACAGACGCAACAGCAGCGCGCTTACTACCTATTATTACTGTTTATTACTATGTTTCCGTCAGTATAAGCCGAAGCGCCTGAGATACCCCCCACTGGCAAAATGAGTGTTTCTTAACGATAAAACTTCTTTGCTATGATCTGTATTAATACTTCGATCCACAGATAGCATCTACACGTTAAACAAGTTCTTTCGCACGACGATTACGGTATTAATACATGTCTGCTTGTTCCTATCCCGAGAATGCTCAAATCCGCAGACTGTTTACACTTAGCGGTTTAACTCTTCGGGAACTACGAGAAGCCACCCAGCTCTACGATCGACGATCCTCAGTGCGCTGGATCACTGGTGGAGTCAAAGTACCCCAGGAAGTTTTTGACTACCTCCAGAGCACTATCGAAGGTTATTTCGAATACTGTCAAGAAGTCTGCAGCTCCATCGAAAATAAAGAGCTGCTCGACAATAGCGAAGACGAGGTTGTAGAACTCAAGTGTTTCCGCAACCAAGAAACCTACGAAGCCAGTGAAGAAGCGACACAATCTGGCCTCAGTTGGGGGCAGTACAACGCACGTCTCAACCTGCTCTACGCCATTCTTCTGTCACGGGGACACATGGTGCAGTGGACCTTCCACGAATAGCCGACAAGGTAAATAAAACATTCCCATCGTTACGCTTGCTTCATCACAGTGAAGTAAGCGTTTTCTGTACCCGCCCATTTTCCGCACCCCAAAATAGGGTAAAAAAAGCTCCCCCAGTTGGACTCGAACCAACAACCCTTCGATTAACAGTCGAATGCTCTGCCAATTGAGCTATGGGGGATTAAACACCTTGGTGTTACGAATGGATAGCTTACCTACCCACCCCACAACTCTCCAAATTGCCAGGTGGACAGGGGGAAAAGTAGGTGAAAAGCAGGTGTACCGATGCGCTGTCAGAAAGTTCCGATGGCGAGTTGTTTCAAGGTGGCCCGGTATTCTTCCAGCGCCACAAGATCCTTAAACATGTCGTGGTAGTCGGGGTCAGTAGACGGATTCTTTCGCTGTAAGGCAGCTTTCAGCTCGGCTACTTGTTGCCCCACCCATGCTTCCTCAAGGCGCGCGAAAAGACCCTCCGCATAACTGACCATATGCTCCTGGTCTACTGGCATATCTTCGACGGCGATCTCCGATACCACACCCTGTACCACCAGGTCGTCGATATGTTCTTGAATGGACGGGACCCAGTTATGGTCCACCACCGCATTCGTGCAGCCTCCTACTGCTTCGATAGCATCCCGGATGGTGCGGTAGAGCGGGTAGGTGAAGGCGTCGGACCCCAACGCGTCAAAGCCAGCTCCGGCAGTGTGAGGATACTGGATGGCGAGGCGCACTGCCGCGCGCTGCCGCCCCTCTTCACTACCTTCAGAGGGTTTGCGGGGATGCAGCATCCGAGGCTGGCTCTGACTGGCCAGCCCACCTGAAGCTCCTCCCGTTCCAGTACGTGTAGAGAAGGAAGAAGCACCTCGTGGGCTCCGCTGCGACCGTCCTCGCTGCGTCCGTCCACTCGGACCTCCTGCCGGCATCCGCCCTGCGGTACGCGCGGCTTGTCGCACGCGATTCACAATTTCGGTGGGATCGTGCCATCCTACCCAGCCGGAAAGCTGGCGCGCATACTCGTCTCGTAGCGCCGCATCATGAATAGCTGCAACAACTGGGACAAGACGTTCGAGAGCTGCTACCCGCCCTTCTGGGATGGAGAGATTAAAATCTCTCAGTAGGGAGCGGAGCGCAAACTCGAACATCGGAATGCGGCGTGCAATGAGATCCCGTACGGCGGCATCTCCTTCGGCCTGTCGCAGCTCACAGGGGTCCATTCCGCCCGGCGCAATACAGACAAATTTCTGGCCGGCGAATTGCTGATCGCCGGTAAATGCCTTCATGGCAGCTTTTTGACCCGCTTCGTCTCCATCGAAGGTGTAGATGATCTCTCCCCGGTAGTAGTTATCATCCATGAGGAAGCGGCGCAGAATAGCCAGGTGATCATCACCGAATGCGGTACCGCAGGCGGCAACGGCGGTTTTCACACCAGCTGCCCACATCGCCATCACGTCCGTATAGCCTTCCACGACGACGCACTGGTGTGATTCGGCAATATACTTTTTGGCTTTATCGAGTCCAAAGAGAACTTTGGACTTTTTATAGAGCATGGTTTCGGGAGTGTTCATATACTTCCCGAGTGTGTCGTCGTCGAAGAGTTTGCGTGCGCCGAAACCAATCACTTCCCCGCTGGGGGCGCAAATGGGCCATAAGAGGCGACGATGGAAGCGGTCGATAGGGGTTCCTCGCGAGCCCATCTTGGAGATTCCGGCGGCCTCCAGCTCATCGAAGGTGAAGCCTTGTTTCTGCAGGTGACGAGTGACAGTGTCCCATCCTGCTGGGGCGTAACCGCAACCGAACTCTTTAATGGTGTCGACATCAAAACCCCGTTCCAGGAGCATGTCGCGGGCCGGCTGCGCCTCCGGGGTTTCCAACTGCTGCTGGTAGAATTCGTGCGCGGCTGCGTTGGCTTGAAGTAGCCGTCGGCGCGTCCCTCGCTGCTGGGGGGTGGTGGCGCCGCCTCCCTGGTAGTGGATGCGATAGCCGATGCGGTCAGCTAGCTGTTCCACCGCTTCAACGAACGTGACATGTTCCATCTTCATGAGGAAGCTGAACACGTCACCTCCCTCCCCCGTAGAGAAACAGTGGTAGTAGCCGTGGTTGGGGCGAACGTGGAAGGAGGGAGTTTTCTCGTCAGTGAAGGGGCTCAGCCCCTTGAGAGAATCGACACCGGCGGGTTTCAGCGACACGTATTCCCCGACGACGTCTTCGATGCGCACCAGGTTACGGATTGCCTCAATGTCGCTTTCTGGAATCCGTCCCTTGGCCATGGTTTGAGGATACCCCATGCGGGCGAATGCCAGCGTGCCCTAGCCCCACCCTGCTTGCAGACCAGCGGCAGCTTTATCGACACGTTCTAGACGAGTTTCGGTGTACGAGGCGATCTGGTCGACCACGATCCGCATACGGCGGGCATCATCACCCACCGCACAAGCTACTTTCCAATCATCCCAAAAGACCGGGTCAAGGCCGCCCTCACCAGTCTGCAACAGCCAGCTCGCCACTCGGAAAATACGGTCATATTGACGCTCCTGTGCCTTCAGGTGGTCCACATTGTGCATGACGTAGCGGACTGCCACCGTCTTAAGAAGCCCCACTTCCGCTTCAATGTCGTGCGGGATCGTCAGATCGCCCCGGTAGCGTCCCAGTTCTCCCGCGTAGTGAGCCCGGGTGGCGGCGATTGTGGAGTTAACGAAGCGTCCTACTAGTTCTGACGTGAGTTGTTTGAGCGCCACCAAGTTACTCCGGGAGCCAAAGTAATTCCCGGACCCCACTAGCGTCCCAGAGTTGGAGACACAGGTGTCAGCCACTTCCCGTACATGTGGTAGCTCCCAAAGGCGGGCAGCAGCGGCTGCAACACGGTCGGCGGAGAGTCCAAACGTGGCATGGGCATCTGCTGCCAGGGCTGCAGCTTCCGAATTGTCTCCTAGTACCCGTAGGTCAATACGACCGGCCAGAATCCCATCTTCGACATCGTGAACTGAGTAGGCGATGTCGTCCGCCCAATCCATGATCTGTGCTTCCAAGCACTTATGGCCGGTTGGCGCGCTGTCTCGAATCCAAGCCAGGGTATCTGCGTCATCGGCGTAGGCCCCAAATTTTCGCACCCCCGGACGACGAGTCCACGGATACTTACAGACGGCATCGAGTGCTGCGCGGGAGAGGTTAAGGCCTACCGACATCCCCTCTCTGCCAAGTACCTTCGGCTCAAGGCGGGTGAGAATCCGCAGCGTCTGTGCGTTACCTTCGAAACCTCCGCAGCTAGCTGCAAGATCGTTGAGAGCATGTTCTCCATTATGACCGTAAGGGGGATGCCCAATGTCGTGTGCTAGGCCGGCGAGCTCCGCGAGATCTGCATCGACGCCCAGCCCTGCCGCGATGCCCCCGGAGATTTGTGCGACTTCAAGGGAATGGGTCAGGCGCGTGCGTGGCACATCTCCTTGCTGAGGACCCACCACCTGAGTTTTATCCGCTAACCGTCGCAGTGCACCACTATGGAGGATGCGGGCACGATCGTGGGAGAAGGGGCTCCGGCGATCATAGTTGCCAGTTTCCCCCAGTTGCGCCGCCTTTGGTCGCTCTGGGAGGCGTCGGGCTAGGTCATGATCGGTATATACACTCATCTCGCCCCCATTCTAGCGAGCGGGCGGGGTCCACTGCCTCTTCTCCATACAGCGGTGCGAAACTCCAGTAGTCTTAAGTCGGAGAGTTCTTACAACCTCTCTACTTTGTTGTCCCCTATCTCCGTCCGTCTATGGATAAGGGAGGGTCTCTGTCCCCATGGTGAACGTTCTCAAGCGTTGTTGTGTCGCTCTTCTCCTCACGCTAGGTGTGCTGGCGGGGTCTCCCGCAGCCAGTAATGCAGTGGAGCCCTTTGCTATGCCGGATAGCACAGACGTGGTGGCACGCAATACCACACTTTCTGAGACTGATCAGGTAAAACTCGAGGATGCTGCGGTAGATGTCCGCCAACAACTGGGCCTGGATATCTACTTCGTCTTCGTCGACACTTACGGAGACCTCACCCCAGCTGGGTGGACCAAAGAATTTGTGTCCCTGTCCGACATTGCGGGGCCGAACTACGTTGTTATCACCGTCGCGACGCAGCAGAGAGAGCTCTACATTGGGCAAGGTGGCTCTCTCACCACCTACCAGATGCAAACGCTGATGAATAAGTATCTCATCCCCTCCTTGCAGCAAAGTGATGCTTCCTGGGGCAACATTGGCCCCGCCACAGTAGAGGGCTTATATGCGGTGCGGAGTTCCCAGCCGGCTGGATCCACTACTGATGACAACGTTCCCCTCGGGTTAGGCGCATTCATCCTCGCACTTGTGGCTGCCGCCGCGGTTGCTATCTACTATGTGGTCCGCCGCTTGGCCCGTCGCAAGCGCAACAATGAAGCAGCCATGAACGCACTGGCTAACCCACAATGGGGCGCCCCCAACCCCCTCGGGGCGGTGCCACTGGGCACGCTGCATCAGCGGTCAAAGGAAGTGCTCATCGCTACCGATAACGCCATCCGGCAAGCTAACCAGGCGGTCCTTAACGCTCGACAGGAATTTGGAGATGCGGCAGTGGAGCAGTACCAGATCGCCCTCCAGAAGGCCTCCGCGCATCTACGCCAGGCTTTCACAATCCGCCAAGAATTGGATGACGCTTTCCCCGAAACACAACAACAGCAACACCAAATGCTGACGGAATTACTCCGGCACTGTGACGATGCCGGCAAGCTTCTCAATGAGAACGCCACCCAGTTTGAGCAAATGCGCGACATCATGGCCGATCCACAGTCCCGCATTGCGAATCTCACCCTTCGTACTGTGGAAGCACGTGCGCGGTTGGAGCCTGCCCGCCAGACCATCTCATCGCTACAGCAACGCTATAAGCGGCTCAACCTGGAAACAATCGAAGCGAACGTCCTTGGTGCAGAAGAGAACATCTCCCTTGCAGAAGACTCTCTGGATGGTGCCCGGCAGGGACTCAAACGCCCCAGCGAGGAACACTATCCAGTAGCACCGGCGATTGTGCAAGCAGAAAAGCTCCTTGCCCAGGCAGAGCGCCTGCTTGCCGCAGTGGATCATGCTGACGAGGATATTACACACGCGCAAGCCAGCTTGCAGGGGCAAAAGGAAGAGCTCACCAAGACTCTGGCAGAGGCCGAGAGTTTCCTCTCCAGCCCACTCGCGAAGAGCTCCACCGTCAACACGAATCCAGTGCAAAATGCGGTCAACTTGGCTCGTCAGGCACTCAAACGCGCCGAATCACGCGGGGAGGCTATGCCACTCCCCTGCTATAACGAGCTGGTCGCTGCCGACACTAGCTTGCAGTCCACTCTCATCTCAACTGAAGGGCAAGCCAACACCCTACAGCGACAAAAAGAGACCGTACACCAGGCTATTATTACTGCTCAGCAACAAGTGCGGGCAGCTCAAGACCTGGTGAATACTCGGACGAATATTGTGCAGGCAACCGCCCGTACGCGCCTCTCACAGGCGCAAACTCATCTGCATATGGCAGAACAAGTGCCAGAAACCGACTATCTAACCGCTCTGCAAGAGGCCCAAAAGGCCATGATGATGGCACAGGAGGCCATTCAGGCAGCCGCACACGACCAGCGCACTTATGCCACAATGTACAACCGGGATCAGCGCATCCGCTCTGGCACCAACGCCAGCAGCTTCCTGGGCGGTATGCTGTTGGGCAATCTACTGAGTGGCGGATCGTCCTACAACAATGGCTGGTCCGCAGTCAGCAACGGGGCTGTCGGTATTGCTCGTTCTTTGGGTAACTCGGGAGGGTTCTCCGGCATTGGAGGATCCTTCGGCGGACCATCTGGAATAGGCGGTAAGTTCTAAGGAGACGTTCCCTACATTGTCTTATCGAAGATAGGCGGCGGAGGTGTCCCCTCTGCGGGGCCCTCACCAGGTGGCTCAGTGTCCGCGGGGAATCCGTCACCTGGCTCGCTGGTGGCGGCGTCTTCTGCTGCCTGCATCTGCGCTTGGTGAACCTGCTCTTCCATCATCTGTAGTCCCTTGAGATGGGACTTTGCGCGACGAGACTTGTCGCCTTTCACCTTGCGCAACATTTCCGCAGCCGCAGAATCCAGACTCCAATCGGGAATCACCGGAAGCGACCAGCCGAACAGTTGTGCAGGCAGGCAGAGAGCAATACCGGTAATGGTGCCGGCGATCATACCCACACCGGGGTAACCGATGCCATGCACCATGGTCACAACGGCTGCACCAGCGAGTGCTGGGGTGGCATAGAGTGTATTACCGCCGAACACTTCTGGGGTACGGCCCACCAAGATATCGCGTGTAACACCACCACCCACCGCGGTAATAACACCCAACACAAGTGCGGGCCCTACACCTAACCCGGCGGCGAGCGTCTTTGAGGCACCCGTCGCCGCCCAGGATCCAATCGTCATGGCGTCGACCAGGCTGAAGAGATTCACCCAAAACTTTCGCCCGTCAATACGCAGCACCATGGAGATAAATACGCCACAAACTGCTGCTACCAGATAGGCATTGTCAGTCAAGGCAATGGGTGTGAGGTTGAGCATGAGGTCACGCAAAATACCGCCACCCAGTGCGGTGCTAATACCCAGGATAAGAAAACCAACCAGGTCGAACTTATGACGGCGTGCCACAGTGCCACCTAAGCAGCCTGCGCCAACGACGCCCGTCAAGTCGATGACTCGAAAGACGAGCTCCTGATTCAGGAGAACGCCATCCATCTAACCTGGTCGATTCCTTCGAAAGTGGGTGTACAGGTAACTATGTGGCACTCGAGAGTGTACCCTGCTCCCATTGTCCTCCGTGAGGCCACGAGGCGCACGGGCTGTTAGCTAACAGCCACGCATTCGTTCAGCGAGGTAATTCTCCACATTGTCGAGCGACACTCGTTCTTGACTCATCGTATCGCGTTCACGGATGGTGACAGCCTGATCGTCCTTCGTGTCAAAGTCGACGGTAACGCAGAACGGAGTGCCGATTTCATCCTGACGACGGTAGCGCTTGCCAATACCTTGCGCATCGTCGAAATCGACGTTCCACCGCCGACGCAACTGGTTTGCGAGGTCACGGGCGACCGGACTGAGCTCCTCGTTACGGGACAGCGGTAACACTGCAGCCTTAACGGGTGCCAGACGCGGATCAAGGTGGAGCACCGTGCGCTTGTCAATCTTGCCATTCGCCTTTGGGATTACCTCTTCCTCGTAAGCATCTACCAGGAAGCACATCAGGGAGCGGGTCAGACCAGCCGCAGGCTCAATGACATAGGGGATAAAACGTTCGCCGGTACCCTGCTCGAAGAAGGAGAGGTCCTCGCCAGAGTGCTTGCTGTGAACCGTGAGATCGTAGTCAGTGCGGTTCGCGATGCCTTCGAGCTCACCCCACTTGGAGCCAGTGAAGTGGAAGGCGTACTCAATATCGACAGTGCGCTTCGAGTAATGCGAAAGCTTCTCTTTCGGATGCTCGTAGAGACGCAGGTTGTCTTCCCTCACGCCGAGGTCGGTATACCACTTCCAGCGCTCATCGATCCAGTACTGGTGCCATTCTTCGTCCTCTCCCGGCTTGACGAAGAATTCCATCTCCATCTGCTCAAACTCGCGGGTGCGGAAGATGAAGTTGCCGGGAGTAATTTCGTTACGGAACGACTTGCCGATGTTGCCGATGCCGAAGGGGACCTTCAAACGAGAGGTCGTCATGACATTCTTGTAGTTAACGAAAATACCTTGGGCCGTTTCCGGACGCAGATAGTGCAGACCTTCCTTATCGTCAACGGGGCCAAGGTAGGTCTTCATGAGTCCAGAGAAGGCCTTCGGCTCGGTCCAGTTGCCCGGCTGTCCGGTTTCCGGATCCGGTACATCTGCCAAGCCATTAGCGGGGGCGTGGCCGTGCTTCTCTTCGTAGGCTTCCAAGAGGTGGTCTGCTCGGTAACGCTTGTGAGTGTAGAGGGATTCTACGAGCGGGTCGGTGAAAACCTCGACGTGGCCGGAGGCCTCCCACACCTGGCGAGGCAAGATGATGGACGAGTCCAAACCGACGACATTGTCGCGACTGCGCACCATGCTGTTCCACCATTGGCGCTTAATATTGTCTTTGAGTTCGACACCGAGCGGGCCGTAATCCCACGCGGAGCGGGTGCCACCGTAAATCTCGCCACACGGGTATACGATGCCCCGGCGTTTACACAAGTTAGCGACGGACTCAACGAGGTTATTTTTGGCCACGGCCATGAACTCCTTTGAACATGCCAGATGTGAAGTCTCTGCAGCAAAATCTTAGCAGGCACCGCTGTTAAACCCCATTTGAGCAGCAGCGGCGTAGATTCCCACAACTACGTACTTGCCAAGCTCGCTATGATGTAAAAAGAGTTGTCACTGAACAGACTCACCGCAGGATTGAGAGACGGGGGCGCAGAATGGCAGAAGCACCGGAAGAACACTCCTCTGGCTTCGTGGATAAGGATCTGGCAGAACTTCCTCCACATAAGGTGATGGAGGCTGCCGGTACTCTTCTGCAATCTCTTACTGCCCCTGCTCGCATCGCGATTATTGTCCAGCTGCAGCATCGTCCGTGTTGTGTGCACGAATTGGTGGCAGCACTGAATATTCCTCAGCCAGCGGTGTCCCAGCATTTGCGGGTGCTGAAGAATGCCGGCGTGGTGAAGTCCACGCGTCGAGGCCGTGAGCATGAGTACTCTCTGGTCGATGAGCACCTGTCAGAGATTGTCAACGACGCACTGTGCCACGCGGAGGAGATTCTCCACCATCGGTTCCTGTAGCCTGTTTCGGCATATCCCCACTCCCCTTTAACTCCCCACTTTTAGGTGTTTTTGACACCCCCAAAACGGCGGTCGCGGCGGGCGTACTCGTCAAGTGCTGCCCATAGATGACTGCGGTCAAAGTCTGGGAATAACACATCCTGGTACACCATCTCGGCATAGGCACTTTGCCACAGGAGGAAGTTACTGGTGCGTTTTTCCCCGGAGGGGCGAAGGAAAAGGTCTACATCCGGCATTTCGGGCACATACATCAGGTCAGACAGCGTCTTTTCGCTGATGTCGCGAGGATCGAGCACACCTTCTTTGACAGCCATCGCCAGACGGTTAGCGGCATCGGTTATCTCTGCACGTCCTCCATAATTGACGCACATGACGAGGTGCATATTGTCGTTATGCTGCGTGAGTTCTTCCGCAATTTCGAGTTCTTTGATGACGGACGGCCACAAACGGGGTCGGCGTCCTGCCCAGTGAATCCGAACTCCCATCTCATTGAGTTCATCCCGCTGCCAGCGCAGGACATCTCGGGAAAAGCTCATGAGGAAGCGGACTTCTTCGTAGCTGCGAGTCCAGTTTTCGGTAGAGAATGCGTAGGCGGAAAGCCAGGGTACCCCCGCTTCAAGGCAGGCACGACAGGCCTCCAACAGCACCGCCTCACCCCGTCGATGCCCTTCGGTGCGGGTCATCCCCCGCTGTTGGGCCCAGCGTCCATTCCCATCCATCACCAGCGCAATGTGGCGGGGTAGAAACTCGGCGGGTATCGCGGGAGGAGCCGAGGTGAAGTCATGTCCTTCGAAACAGGGATCCATCTGCGGGCCTCGCGTATGAATACGGATCTCCTGGTCGGGCAAGAGGTCTTCAGTGACGGGCACGTCGTCGGCATAGGTGCGCGCGCCCTCCACCTCACGGAGCGAATGCTGTTGGATAGCGGAGAGCGTGGTGCCGGAGAGCCGTTTCCTGCTCGTTTCTGAGCTGGTGAAGAAATCGGCGAGCTTGTCGCGCCATGAGCTCATCGACGCTGTCCTCTTTCTGCCTCGTCCGCCACATCGAGGGCGGTAATCTTCCGTTCCGTATGCCATTGTAGATGGGCAACGACTAGTCGGTGGGCTTCCTCTTGCACCCTCTGACCAAGCTTTCGGTCTCCGGCAATGACATCAGCGCGCTCCCACCGCGCATCCCGTAGCGCCCGTAGGTAGTCGAGTACACCGAACATGGGGGTGGCGCTGTCGGGGGGACGATGCTGAGCACAGACGACTCCCCCTGCCGCCGGATGGAAGGCCTGGTGTGGACCTTTCGCACCGCATACTGCGCATTTCTCCAATTCGGGCGCCCACCCTGCCTCCGCCATGGCACGGAGCAGATAGGTATCGACCATCTGTTGGGGTTCCCGCCGGCCTTCCGCCAAGGCCCCCAGTACCCCCACGGTGAGATCGAAAAGACGTGGGTTGGGCTGCTCTTCACCCAGCAATCGTTCAGTGGCTTCCAGGATGGCAGCTGCCGCTGTGTACCGTCCGTAGTCGGACACAATGCGGGAATTAAATGTTTCGACCGTCGCCGCTTCGGTGATGGTACGGAGATTGCGTCCGGGGTAAATCTGTACGTCAGTAAGAGTGAAGGGTTCCAGTCTCGCCCCGAAACGAGAGCGTGAGCGGCGGATGCCTTTGGCTACACATCGTACGACGCCATGCCCACGAGTGAAGAGCACGATGATGCGGTCTGCTTCCCCCAGGTTGTAATGGCGTAACACCAGCCCCTGGTCCCGAAAGGACGGCATGGTTAAAAACCCAGCTTACCTAGCTGTTTGGGGTCGGTTTGCCAATCCTTTAGTACCTTGACGTGGAGATCCAGGTAGACGCGCGTACCAAGCACTCTGCTCATGCCCTGGCGTGCACGCTGGCCAACCTTACGCAGACGTGCCCCTTTCTTGCCAATGACAATGCCTTTCTGGCTGTCCCGCTCGACATAGATTGTGGCGTGCACTACCGTGCGCCCCTCATCGTCGGGGTCCGGGTATATTTCTTCGATGCTGCAGGCAATAGAGTGCGGGAGTTCGTCCCGCACATCCTCTAGGACTGCTTCCCGGATGAGTTCGGAGAGGAATTTTTCGGTGTCGTCATCGGTGAGTTCGTCCTCTGGATAGAACTGTGGGCCGGCTGGGAGAAGGGAGGTGAAGACATCGACGACAGTATCGACCTGCTCCCCAGAATTAGCGGAAACCGGCACGACTTCTGCAGCAGGTCCGAGGAGTTCGGACACTGCTATGAGCTGTGCGGCGATCTGGTCGCGGGAAACTTTGTCGATTTTCGTGACGAGGCCGATGACTGGAGTGTGTGGGACATTGGTTCGCACCTGGTCTAGAATCCACCGGTCTCCTGGACCGATGGGTTCGTCCGCGGGGATGCAGAGGCCAATAATGTCCACGCCCGCAAAGGTGTCTTTGACGAGCTCGTTAAGTCGCTCCCCGAGGAGTGTACGGGGGCGGTGCAGCCCCGGCGTATCGACCACGATGAGCTGTGCCGTGTCAGTGCTGATAATCCCGCGAATGGTGTGGCGAGTGGTTTGCGGCCGGTTCGAGGTGATGGCGATCTTCTGGCCCACCATGGCGTTGGTGAGCGTCGATTTGCCGGTATTCGGGCGGCCCACAAAGCAGACGAAGCCCGACCGGTATGGGGCGTGCGGCTGGTCTACAGAATGTTCAGTCATCCTTACCTTCATCCTCGTCAGCGGGGGTCTCTTCGGATACCGGGAGGATCTTTTTTACCAGCACGGTAGTAACGCGACGGCGGCCGCGGTGGTCATGCCCGGCCTCTGCCACCAAGTCCAGCGTATCCGTGTGAATATGGGCTCCCGGTAATGGCACGCGACCTAGTTCGTAGGCCAGTAATCCGCCGACAGTATCAACTTCGTCGAGTAGTTCTTCGCTGAACTCTACCCCGACAGCTTCGGCGAGGTCGTCAATGGAGAGGCGGGCGGAGGCACGCCACCGGTTGTCACCCAGCTCTTCGAGGGGAGCAACTTCGGAGGCATCATACTCATCCGAAATCTCACCAACGATTTCTTCCAGAATGTCTTCGATGGTGATGAGTCCAGCCACCCCACCATATTCGTCGATGAGGACAGCGATATGGTTCCGCTTGGCGCGCATCTCATCGAGGACGTCATCAAGACTCTTTGAATCGGGGATGAACCAAGCGGGACGCATCAGTTCACCGACGGTGACACTATCTGCGTCTTCCACCTCCGAGTAGGTATAGGCGACAAGATCTTTGAGGTAGACGGTACCCACGACGTCATCGACGGTGTCGGCGATGACGGGAATGCGGGAGAATCCAGACTTCACCGCAAGTTTGATGGCTTGGTTAGCGGTTTTGGTGGACTCGATCCATACCATATCCGTACGTGGAACCATGGCGGAGCGGGCATTATTGGTACCTAGTTGGACGACGGATTCGATCATCTCGCGTTCGTCGTCTTCAACGGCACCTCGTTGTTGCGCGAGGGTGACGAACTCCTTGAGCTCAATGTCGGTGGAGAAGGGGCCTTCTTTAAATCCTTTACCGGGAGTTACGGCATTGCCGACACGGACGAGAAGGCGGCTGATGGGCCGGAAGACCCAGCCGAAAGCGATAAGTAGCGCAGCAGTATAGCGCAGCACTGTGTAGGGCTTTTGCAGCCCAAGAGTGCGGGCTGACACTCCCGCCACCACGTAGCTGCAGAGCACGCTGACGATGCCGGCATAGACCAACGCCCAGGCGGTTCCGGTACCTCGACCCTCCATTGTTCCCACCGTTTCCAGGAACAACGTCGCGAAGAGGATGGTGGCGACGAGTTCGAAGGTGGTGCGAAGGAAAACAATAAGGGCCGAGTAGGTGTCTCGGTGCTCCACCACGTAAAGCATCTTGCGGGAACCCAATTCGTTCTCGTGGGCGATTTCGACGACACGAGCGGGAGAAACGTTATTGAGGGCGGTGTCTTGGGCTGCGCAGAGAGCTGCGAAGACCATGAGAATGAGTCCGAAGACCAGACTCAGGATGGCAAGCAAACTCATAATGTGGTGGATCTATCCCTTTCACACGCGACTATCGCGCTGGTCATACCACTCCGCGAGGAGGGCGTTTTGGAGCGAAAACATCTCCTGCTCTTCGGCAGCTGTTGCGTGGTCGTATCCCAGTAAATGCAACACACCGTGGACTGTGAGGAGCGCCATCTCATGCCCGGCCCCGTGTCCAGCACGTTTAGCCTGGTCAGCGGCAAATTGCGGGCAGATGACAATATCTCCCAGCATGGCCGGTCCGGGTTGGACCGCATCCGGGCGTCCACCGGGGGTGAGTTCATCCATGGGGAAGCTCATCACATCTGTCGGCCCGGGAAGGTCGAGCCATTGAACATGCAACTGTTCAATAGTGGCTAAATCGACCAAGGTGATGGCGAGTTCCGCAGCGGGGTGAACGTCCATACGCTGAAGCGCGTAGGTGGCTACGTCGATAAGAATAGTTTCGTCGACGTCCATGCCGGATTCATTTGCTACTTCGATGCTCATTGCCTAGTTTTCATGCTTCCACTGTGAGGGCCCTTGACGGGAACCGTCTTTCCACTGGGAGGAATGCCGTTCGCGACGTCTCTCCTGCTCTTCATCGTAGCGCCCGTAGGCTTCCACAATGGCGGTAACAAGACTATGGCGTACCACGTCTTCGCTGGTGAGGTCGATGAAAGCGATATCGGGGTGGGTACCTTCCAGGACGCGTCGAGCGATGCGCAGACCGGAGGTTTTCCCGCCGGGGAGGTCCACCTGGGTGGCATCACCGGTGATGACCATGGTGGATCCGGCACCCAAGCGGGTGAGGAACATTTTCATTTGTTCCGCGGTAGTGTTCTGGGCTTCGTCCAAAATAACAAAGGCGTTGTTGAGTGTACGTCCACGCATGTAGGCCAGAGGGGCCACTTCGATGACCCCGGTATCCATCATTTTGCGGGCCTGCTCAGGTTCCATCATGTCCCGCAGGGCGTCGTAGAGTGGACGCAGGTAGGGATCGATTTTGTCGTTGAGGGTACCGGGGAGGAAGCCGAGATTCTCGCCTGCTTCAACGGCGGGGCGGGTGAGAATGATGCGGTTGACTTCTTTCGAGCGGAGCGCATTCACTGCCATGGCCATGGCAAGGTAAGTTTTGCCGGTGCCGGCTGGGCCGATACCGAAGACGATGGTGTGGTTAGCGATCGCCTCGACGTAATGTTTCTGGCCGGAGGTTTGGGCCCGAATAGTACGTCCGCGGACGTTCACGACCCGGGTAGAGAATACTTCTGACGGTTGATCGTGGCCGGAGCCAGCGAGCATGGAGACAGTCCGACGCACCATCGGCACGTCTAGAATAACGCCCTGCTCGATGGTGTCGAGGAGGGAAGTGATGACAGCTTGTGAGAGAGGGAGATCAGCGGGATCGTCAGGATCGCCGGCGAGAGTAAGTTCAGTTCCTCGGACGTGGATATCGGAGCTAAGGAGTTTTTCTAGTTCGCGGAGATTGGCATCGTGCGCGCCGAGCAGAGCCGGCATGGTGTCACCTTCAAGAGTGAAGGTGCGGGTGATGAACGGCATAACCTTAGCTTACCTTGCTACCAACGCTCCGTGAGGACTCCCATGGCCCCCAACGCGACTGCGCCGGCGGCAGCACTTCGCAAAACGGTAGGTCCCATTATGACGGATTGTCCGCCCGCGGTTTCCAAAGCGGTGATTTCCTCTTTTGTGAGGCCGCCTTCTGGCCCGACGATGAGGACGATACTCGTGGCGCGGTTAAAGGGCAGACTGGCGAACTTCACCCGGGCAGATTCATGCAGAATTGCGACAACACCACTGGCTTTCTGTGTCTCGGACACCAGCTTCACAATGTCATCGAGGGTGGCCACTGGGGTCACTTCTGGGTCCCAAGCACGGCGGGATTGTTTGGCGGCTTCTATGGCAGTCTTCTGCCATTTCGCCTGACCTTTGTCCTTCTTGGAGCCACTCCATTGGGCGATACACCGTTCCGCTTGCCAGGGAATGATGCGGTCGACGCCTGCCTCGGTAGCCAGATCTACTGCCAGGTCGGCGGCGTCGCCTTTGGGGATACCTTGCACGATGGTGACGGCAGGCTTTTGCCGGGACACGTTTTTTACCCCGTCGACAGTGGCATGCAAGGTGTCTTTGCCGTCGATGCCGGTGACGCGACAGACGGCCAGGGTGCCGACACCGTCACCGATCATCAACTTCTCCCCCACTCGGAGGCGTTTCACTGTCACCGCATGGCGGCCTTCGGCACCATTCAGCGTGAGAGTGGCGCCGGGTTCAGCACTCATATCGGCTGAGTCAATGCGGAATACGGGGAGACTCATGAAGCTATCCTAACCTGCTCGTAACTAACGCTGGAAGGCTTGCTTCAAGCGGCTGAACAGGTTGTCGTCGTCATCATCGGAGAGCACGCGCGCACCACCTTTTTGAAGACGGCGGAGCGTCTGCAAAGCCGCGGTTTCTTCTTCGTCGAGGTCCTTGGGGATGGTGACGTTAACGAGCACGACGAGGTTACCCCGGCGGCCGGTCCGCACATTCGGCATTCCTTTTCCGTGCTCACGGCGGACGGCGCCCGGCTGAGTGCCCGCCGGGATACGGACAGTGTGGACCTCCCCATCGGGCATATCAAGGTCAACTTCGCAGCCGAGGGCGGCATCGACCATCGAGATAGACACATTGCAGTGTAGGTCGTCGCTCTCACGGGTAAAGACAGGATGGGGTTTTTGCTGCACTTCGACATAGAGGTCACCGGCGGGGCCACCACCGGGACCCACGTCACCTTGGGACACCAGACGGATACGCATTCCGCTGCCCACACCTGCCGGAACCTTCACAGTGACGGTGCGGTTGCGACGGACACGTCCGTCGCCGTCACACGTGCGGCAGGGGTCGGCAATGATCTGGCCGGTACCACCACAGTTGGGGCAGGCGTGAGTGGTGACAATTTGGCCAAGGAAGGACTGCTGAACTTCTTGAATCTGGCCGCTACCGCCACAGTGCGGGCAGGTTTCGGGCTGTGCTCCAGATTCTGATCCGGTGCCTCGGCAGTCGGGGCAGAGGACATAGGTGGTAACGTCGAGGTCCTGGAGGCCACCCCGGAAGCACTCTTCGAGGGTGAGCTGGAGGCGGGTGAGAGAGTCACTGCCGGGCTGAACGCGGGAGCGTGGTTCTGCTCCGCCTGCACGCATGCCTCCCATGCCTGCCATGTTGAAGACGGCGTCGAAGATGTCTCCCATACTTCCGCCGCCAAATCCTCCGAATCCGCCGTCGTTGGGCTGTCCGAGGGGATCTCCGCCCATGTCGACGATGCGCCGCTTTTCGGGGTCGGAGAGTACCTCGTAGGCGGTGGTAACCTGTTTGAACTTCTCTGCTGCCTCCTCGGAGGGGTTGACATCGGGGTGCAGTTCACGAGCGAGTTTACGGTAGGCGCTTTTGATGTCGCGGTTTGTGGCGTCCTGGTCTACGCCGAGGAGGCCGTAATAGTCCAAAGCCAAGAGGAACGATCCTTCGTGTGTATCTGTTATGGAGCAGGGGCAGGTGGCTGGCGGTGTGTCCGGTGATGTCACACCGCAGGTAGTTGAGGAGGGCTAGTGCCCGGCAAGAATTTCTCCTATGTACCGGGCGACTGCGGATACCGCCGCGATGTTGGTGAGGTAGTCCATTCTGGTCGGTCCGATGACTCCCAAGCCTCCGAAGACAGAGTCGTCTGCGCCGTAGGTGGTGGAGACGACGGAGGTTCCATGGATATGCTCCAGGTGGGTTTCTTCTCCGATGCGAACGGTGACTGCGTGGGGGTCTCCAAGTGGATTGGTGTCTGCGCTGTTGAGCAGTTTCAGAATGACAACCTGTTCCTCTAGCGCATCGAGGAGTTCTTGCAGTGAGCCGTGGAAGCTTGCGGCATGCCGGGTGAGATGGGAGGTCCCTCCGAGGAGAAGCCGTTCTTCTGGGTGCTCCACAAGGGTGTCGAGGATGATATGCCCGGCGCGGGCGAGTTCTTCGGAGTAGAGATGGTGTGGTTCGGCGAGGAGCGCGGCAACTGCGGTGGAAGCTTCGCTGAGGGTACGGCCTTTGAGGGCAGTGATGAACTCCTGTTGGAGGGTGGTGACGGCGTCGGGGGTGAGGTCCCGCTCGAATTCCACGATGCGTTGGTCGACTCGCCCACGGTCGGTGATGATGATGATGAGGACGCGTCGGTCGGCCATCTGCATGATTTCCACGTGGTGCACGCTGGCACGGTGCAGGGTGGGGTATTGGATGACGGCGACTTGTTGGGTGAGCTGGCTGAGGAGGCGGATACCGCGGTTAAGGACGTCGTCGATGCTGATTGATTCGTCGAGGAAGCGCCGGATGGCAGTACGTTCGGCACGAGAGAGCGGTTTAATCTGCTCGATGTTGTCGACGAATTCTCGGTAGCCCTTTTCGGTGGGTACTCGCCCGGATGAAGTGTGCGGTTGGGTGATGTAGCCTTGGGCTTCGAGTACCGCCATATCGTTGCGAATGGTGGCGCTGGAGACGCCGAGCTGGTACTTCTCTACGAGGGCTTTGGAGCCTACGGGTTCGTGCGAGGCAACAAAGTCGGTGACGATAGCGCGGAGGACTTTGAGGCGGCGTTCATCTGCGCGTGCCATGGGGGCCTCCTTTGCAGTGAAGAGATGCGGGGTTCCGCGTGTCAATAATGCCGTCTGCCCCAATTCTGGCACTCTCGGGCGTTAAGTGCCAGTTTAACGCAATACGGGGTCCCCGCCACGTTCACCGGGGTCTACTCTTCGACGAGAAGCAAGTCCCCAATCACGCCATCGGCCAATAGCCGTCCCCGCGTTGTCAGTACCAGGTACTCTCCCTCCCACGTTGCCAGGCCATCTCCCACCACCGTGGCTGCTACCTGTGTTTGTGCAGGTGTGAGCACACTGCGATGCAACCCATCCCGTACCCGGAGTCGCAACATAATGGTCTCTTCACGCAGTTCTTTCTCCGTCAATACTTCGCACCAGTCAGCTGGATAGATGCCGTGGGACAGCAACGCCCCATAGCTACGGGGATTCTTGCGGATGCTCCATCGCACACCCCCTAGATAGCCATGCGCTCCGGGACCAGCTGCCCACCAGTTCCCACCCTCCCAATAGCCCAGGTTGTGCCGGCAGCGCGACTCCTGCGAACGCGCCCAGTTGGACACCTCATACCAGGCAAAGCCAGCCTGCTGCAGCGCCGCATCAATCTGGTAGTAGCGATCCGCCTGCACATCCTCATCCACCGGCGCGATCTCCCCGCGCTTGATCTTGCGGAAAAGGGCAGTGCCTGGCTCAACAGTTAACGCGTAAGCGGACACATGATCGACCCCCGTCTCCACCACTGTGTCTACACTGCGGGCAACCTCGTCTGCAGTCTCCCCGGGGGTACCGTAAATAAGATCGAGGTTGAGGTGCTCGAAGCCAGCAGCCTTCGCCTCCCGAATAGCGCAAACTGCACGGACTGGGTCGTGATCCCGGTCGAGGAGCGCCAAAATTCGCGAAGAGCTGGACTGCATGCCGAGAGAAAGCCGATTGACCCCCGCCTTACGCCAGCAATCGAACAGTTCCGGCGAGGTGCTTTCGGGGTTGGCCTCACTCGTGATCTCTGCCCCTGGCGCGATCCCAAAACACTCCCGCACCACTTCCAGAATTGCGGGAAGACGATCTCCCAAAAGGCTGGGCGTACCACCCCCGAAAAAGACTGTGCTCGCGAAGGGTAGCGTCACTCCCCTTTCTGCCAGTAACTGTGCCCCCAGGCGTAGCTCATGACACAACTGCTCTACCCAGTAGGTAATAGGATCCCCACTGGGGCCTGCTGGGAAAGTGTGGAGCGCGTACGTATTGAAATCACAGTAGCCACAGCGCGACGTACAGAAGGGGACGTGAAGATAAATGCCGAAAGGTCGGGTAGCGAGAGCCTCTCGATCGGTACACTCCCACGGAACCTGTGGGGTATGAACGTCTGTCGGTGTGAGGGGAGACGACGACACGGTCACTGACTATCCGTGTGGCTTATGGCATCCCGAGAAGTCCCTGCGGTAGCACTCTTGTCAGCACGCCCCACGAGCGCGGGTTCAATCACATTATGGACATCTACCCGCCGCCGATACGCATTCTCCACGACGTCGATAATCGGTAGCAGCAGGAACTGTGCAATGACGAAGCAGATGGGGATAAGGATGAGGAGCGCAATAAACATCTGCCACCCCACCGGCAGGTCCACGAACCAGGACGCCACCGTATTAGTCCAACCAAGAAACCGTTCCATTCGCCACCTCCTGATCACTTTCCTTCACAGCCCCCAGCACACAGCTGGAGCTTTTCCCACCGCCCACCTTTGCGGTCCTCCCCTTTAGGGTAGTTGATGAGCACTATGGGTGGGCCTCTTAGACCAAACCCCTGCGGCGCAATAGCGGAGCGACATCCTTGTCTCGACCCCGGAAGTCCCGGTAAGCCGACATGTAGTCAATTGCCCCACCACGTGAAAGAATCTTCTCCCGGAAACGGCGACCTGCCTCTGGCACCAATCCGCCCTGTTCGTTAAACCAGTCCACCGTATCCGCATCCAGCACTTCGGACCACAGATAGCTGTAGTAGCCAGCAGAATACCCGTTGCTAAAAATGTGCTGGTAATAGCGAGTGCGGTAGCGTGGTGCAATACCGTCCACCAACAATCCTGCTCGCTGCAGAGCAGTATGTTCGAAGGCTGCCACATCCACATCATCGCTTAACGCGAGTGCCTCCGCATGGGTGAGAGTGTGCCATGCCATATCGATAACGCAGGCGGCTAGGTACTCCACCGTTGCAAAACCCTGCCCGAACTGCTGTGCGGCGCGCACTTTCTGGACCAGCTCGCGGGGAATAGTCTCCCCCGCTGCGTTGTGGGCATAGACCGGCAGCGTGTCCTCGTGCAGGGCCCACATCTCATTGAATTGGGAGGGAAACTCCACGAAATCCCGCGGCACATTCGTCCCCGAGAACAACGGATACACCACCGAGCTGAGCATCCCATGCAGAGCATGGCCAAACTCATGGAAGAGGGTCTCTACCTCATCAAGAGTAAGAAGAACATCCTCCCCGGCAGGGGCAGGAGTGAGGTTGAGAACGTTAACGATGATGGGTTTCTGTCCCAGAAGATAGTTCTGGTCAACGATGCTATTCATCCAAGCACCACCCCGCTTCGTCGGGCGCGTGAAGTAGTCGGTGAGCAACAGGGCAATGCCCTCCCCCGTTGCGGCGTCCGTCACCTCCCACACATCCGTATCCGGGGTATAGCCCACTAAGTCAGGACGTTTCACAATGCGCAGCCCATACAACGTTTCCGCAGCCCGAAAAACGCCCTTCTCCACCACACTCTGCAGGCGGAAATAGGGTTTGAGCGTTGCACTATCGAGGGCATAGTGGGCGGACCGCACTTTCTCTGCGTAGTATGGCCAGTCTGCGGCGGTAAAGCTGGTCTCCCCAGCCGCTTCTGCCATCGCCACGAGGTCTTTCCGTTCACGCTCCGCGTTTCGAACTGCCGCCGGAGTGATATCAGAGAGAAGTTCCAGCGCAGCTTCTGGGGTGCGTGCCGTTTCGTCGGAGATGACAAATTCCGCATGCGTACGGTAGCCAAACAGTTCCGCCTTTTCCGCTCGCAACACCGCCATACGACGCGCGATCTGCTCGCTGCGCACACCACCACGTTCCACGGAGGCCTCATACACTCGGGCGCGCACCACGGGATCAGACAATTGTTCGAGAATAGGTTGGGCAGTCGGCAACCCCAGAGGGATGAGCCAGCCCGTCATTCCGGCGGCGCGGGCAGTGTCAGCGAAGAAGTGCTTCTGTGCGTCATCTACCCCCGCGAGTTTGCATTCCTCCATGATGTGAACGGCACGTGCCTGCGTGTCCTTAAGTAGGTTGTCGCCGAATTCTGAGGACAGCTGAGAAAGCTCGGCGTTAATTTCCCGGACGCGTGCCTGCGCCTCCGCACTAAGGCCAGCCCCATGGCGCAAGAAAAGGTCATGGTAGCGCTGAACTAAAGCCACCGTCTCCGCCTCCAACTGTGCAGCTGTTACCCCGCCCTTCGCCTCGATCGACCCTACGCTCTCCGGCAGTGTCTGGAACACAGCATCAATTCGGCGGAAAAGCTGCGGATTCATGTACATGTCGTCAGAGTGTTGGGCGAGAAGCGGGGAGATCTCCGCTTCCATGCGCAGCCGTTCCTCCGTCGCATCAGCACCTGCCACTGTGTAGAAATACCCCAAAACGCGGGCAAGGTCCTGTCCGCTTTGCTCCAACGCCACCACAGTATTCGCGGCGGTAGGTTCCTCTGGAGAGTCCGCAATAGCTGCGATTTCAGCGGTATGACGTCGTAGTGCCTCCTCCAGCGCCGGCATCACATGCTCGTCGCGGATCGCAGAAAAGTCGGGTAAACCGTAGGGCAGCGTGGAGGGGACCAACAGCGGGTTTGCAGGGGACACGACACACCTTTCTCGTCATCACGGGTCGTTGTCTCAGATCATTGTCACAGGCTGGCTCAAGCGGCTGTTAGCAGCCAATCGAGCCGCGTCGTGGCATAGTTGTGGGTTCTATCTTAGCGAGGACAAGGTAACCTCGGATTATGGCCGAAAACGACACCACCACAGTGACCTCTCCACGTGGAGTCCCTTCCCCCCTTGTTATCACCACCCAGTATGGGCAGGTCCAAGGGCTTGACCGCGCCCACGATGTGGTCTTCTACAGCATCCCCTACGCAGCTCCCGTCTCCAGTACCTCCCGCTTTGCCGAACCTGAGCCCGCACTACCCTGGGACGGTATTCGCGACTGCACTGCGCCCGGCCCCACCGCCCAAGACTTCTCCACCAATCCCAACCCCACCATCCCAGAAGTGGTCCGGCCCGGCGCAGAAAAACTCAATCTCACGATCTATGCGCCCAGAGATACCCTCCCCCAGCCCAACAAACTGCCTTCATCGCATCCACTCCCCGTCTTTGTGTGGATTCATGGCGGCAGCTTCATTGTGGGGGAAAATGCCTGTGATTGGTGGGATGGAGCAAAGTTCACCGCTGCCGGAGTGATCGTAGTAACCATCAACTACCGTCTTGATGCGGAAGGCTGGCTGCCGCTGCCGGATGCCCCTCAGAACCGCGGCATGCTCGACCAGCTAGCCGCCCTCCGATGGGTGCAGAGTAATATCTCCGCATTCGGTGGTGACCCTAAGCGTGTCACTATTGGAGGTCAGTCGGCAGGTGGCACGAGCGTCCTCTGCCTCGCCTCTAATCCTGCTGCAGAAGGTCTTTTCCAACAGGTATTTTCATGCTCACCCGCGTTTGTCCGCCTCCCCTCCGATGGGGGCGCAAAGGGAATCGTTAAGGCAGCCCGTCGCGCACTGCCCTTCCGAACCTTTACGGTCGATGAGCTGTCACAGTGGCCGCTGGAGAAAATGAAGAAGCTCTCTCGCCGGATGCGGCGCAACAACCCCCTCGGTCTCCCCTTTTACCCGGTGCGTGATGCGGCTACTCAGCCGAAGACTCTAAGTGACGCGGCTGACGGTGCCCCCTTCCAGAACTATCCGATGCTCATCGGATCCACCTCGGAAGAGTTCGATTCGATCACTTTTGACGGTGCAATGAAGCTGTTCTCCCGGCTCGGTGTGGAGATTTCTCTCTCTACGGCGGGCGTGGATCCCAACCGGAGAAACAGCGTGATTGCCGCCCACCATGACGATATCCACGAGGGTCGCGTGGGGGCGGTCATGTCTGACACCATGATTCGAGCCACCGTCGCCACTGCGGCAGAGGGGCGCGTCCTTGACCAACCTGCTGAAGAGTCCCGCACCTGGGTCTATGACTATCGTTGGCCGGGTCGACAGGGGGCTGCCCACTGCGCCGATCTCCCTATGTGGTTTGGTACGCTCGGTGCAGAGACTGCCGACAGCGTAGTGGGCCCCGTCGCTACAACGGATCCTAGTGACCCGACTGCCGCAGTGTTAGATGATGCCGCCGGGCAGACCACCGCCGATCTCATGCACAGTGCGCTACAGCACTTCATTACCGACGGTAACCCAGGATGGCCCGCCTACAACGAGGCGACGCGAGTCTGCATGGTGTGGGATGAGAAACCCCATGTGGAAATGGACTGCTATCGGGCTGCTCGGGCAACCTGGGGCCTCAGTTAGAGCTAAGTCTCTGGGGGCCCGGCGCCGCTGTGAGGCTACTTCTTTTTCTTGTCGCTTTCGGCGTCGGCAGAGAGAGCCGCAATGAAGGCTTCCTGCGGAACGTCTACACGGCCGATAGTCTTCATTCGCTTCTTGCCCTCCTTCTGCTTTTCCAGCAGCTTGCGCTTGCGGGAAATGTCGCCGCCATAGCACTTCGCCAAGACGTCCTTGCGGATGGCTCGAATATTCTCGCGGGCAATAATGCGGGATCCCACTGCAGCCTGAATGGGCACCTCGAACTGCTGTCGGGGGATGAGGGTCCGCAGCTTCTTCGTCATCATATTGCCATAGGTGGAGGCATAATCCTTGTGGACGATAGCGGAGAATGCATCCACGGCTTCACCCTGCAACAGAATATCGACTTTCACCAGGTCGGCCAGCTGCTCACCGTCCTCGTGGTAGTCCAGCGAGGCGTATCCGCGGGTGCGCGACTTCAGCGAGTCGAAGAAGTCAAAGATGATCTCGGCGAGCGGCAGGCGGTAGCGCAGCTCCACACGCGTCTCAGACAAGTAATCCATGCCCTTTAACTCACCGCGATGGGTCTGACACAGCTCCATCGTGGTGCCAACAAACTCGCTGGGCACAATGATCGAAGAGGTTACGACGGGCTCATAGACTTCCCGAAGTTTACCTTCGGGCCAATTAGAGGGATTCGTCACTTCGTACTCGGTGCCGTCTTCGGTGACAACCCGGTAGTGCACGTTGGGTGTGGTGGAGATGAGGTCCAGCCCAAACTCGCGCTGCAGACGGTCGCGGGTGATCTCCATGTGGAGGAGGCCGAGGAAGCCACAGCGGAAGCCGAAGCCCAGCGCCACAGAGGTCTCCGGCTCGTAGGTGAGGGCTGCATCGTTGAGTTGCAGCTTGTCAAGTGCATCGCGCAGGTCGGGGTAGTCGGAGGCATCAATAGGGTAAAGACCGGAATAGACCATGGGCTTTGGTTCTTCATACCCGGCGAGAGGTTCTTCTGCTCCGTCTTTAAAGGTGGTGACGGTGTCGCCCACCTTGGACTGGCGAACGTCTTTTACACCGGTGATGAGGTAGCCTACTTCTCCAGCCCCAAGCCCATCGGTAGGTTTTGGCTCGGGCGAGATAACGCCCACTTCGAGGAGTTCGTGGACCGCACCGGTCGACATCATGCGGATCTTGGTGCGAGGGCGTATCTCCCCATCCATCACACGAATGTAGGTGACGACTCCACGGTAAATGTCGTAGACGGAATCGAAGATGAGGGCGCGGGTGGGGTCACTAGAGCTGCCGGTCGGGGCGGGCACTTTCTCGGCGATGACGTCCATGAGTTCTTCGACGCCAATGCCCGACTTTGCCGAGACCTGAATGACGTCGCTGGGATCACAGCCGATAATTTGGGCGATTTCGCGGGCGTAGCGCTCCGGCTCGGCAGCTGGCAGATCGATCTTGTTGAGGACGGGGATGATCTCCAGATCCTTATCGATGGCCATGTAAAGGTTTGCGAGGGTTTGCGCCTCAATACCCTGGGCGGCGTCGACGAGAAGCACAGCCCCTTCACATGCTTCGAGAGCGCGGGAAACCTCGTAGGTAAAGTCGACGTGCCCGGGGGTGTCGATGAGGTGCATGACGATCTCTTGACCGGCACAGGCACCCGTCTTCGGCACCCAGGGGATACGCACATTCTGTGCCTTAATGGTGATGCCGCGCTCCCGCTCGATATCCATGCGGTCCAGATACTGGTCACGCATTTCGCGCTGGTTGACGACACCGGTGATCTGCAGCATGCGATCGGCCAGCGTGGACTTACCGTGGTCGATGTGGGCAATGATGCAGAAGTTACGGATCCGGGCGGGATCAGTAAACGTCGTCTCTGCGAAGTGCGCCATAGACGTCCTCAAACCTTTCGGACAGTACGTGTCGGACAGTGCGGGTCGGACAGCGCGGAGGGTACATACCACCCGCTCCGCGGTGTCGATATGGGGAATTCCCCCTCTAGTGTCTCACGAAGTGGCAGTTTCTGGAATTTAGGCCGCTCTCTCGGGCACGCGCACCGGCACACGGTACGCTGAGACGTATGAGTCCAGCTGGAAAAGGCGGCCGCCTCGTCGGTACCTTGGTGCGCGCCGCGAAGAACGTTCTCAGTAACCCATCGGCGCGTCGTATTGTTGCGCGTGGTGCGCAGGAAACCATCCGGAGCTTTAGTGGGAATGCGCACGACCGGCAGATCAGCCGCGGGGGCGGTCGCCCCACCACCCGTCACGCTAAGAGCGCCCGTAGTGTAGCTCACCACTTGGTGTACTCCCCCGATTTGGATGGCAAGGCCGATCCGGGCGAGATCGTATGGACGTGGGTGGAGTTCGAGGAGGACCCCAGCGAGGGCAAAGACCGCCCGGTACTTGTGGTGGGTCGCGATCGTGACACGCTGTTAGGACTCATGTTGTCCTCGCAGTCACGCCGTCGCGATGACAGCAACTGGGAGTATCTTGGCCGTGGATCCTGGGATAGCCAGCATCGAGAGAGCTACGTGCGGTTAGATCGCGTCTTAGAGGTTCCAGAAGCAGGAATACGCCGTGAAGGTTCAGTACTCGATAGGGAACGTTTTGAGCAGGTCGCGCGCCGCCTGCGGGATGAGTACGGCTGGTCATGAACCAGGTAACACGTTTTGAGTGGTAGCAGCATCTTTGCTATGCTGAACCTTCGGTGATTGCGTATAGCGCACCCGGTGGACGTCCCGTACTTTTCTGTACGAATACTGCCGAGTGAGATGCCCCGGGGCAACGCGCCGCAATCAAATAAGCATTGAGTCCAGAACACATCAACTTACAGAGGTTTCCACGTGGCAAACATCAAGTCCCAGAAGAAGCGGATCCGCACCAACGAGCGCGCCCGTCTTCGTAACCAGGCCATTAAGTCTGCTCTGCGTACTGATATCCGCGCCTTCCGTGAGGCAGCTGAAG
This sequence comes from uncultured Lawsonella sp., assembly GCF_947252745.1. NCBI lineage: Bacteria > Bacillati > Actinomycetota > Actinomycetes > Mycobacteriales > Lawsonellaceae > Lawsonella > uncultured Lawsonella sp. The sequence goes on from NZ_CAMXWW010000003.1 coordinate 181,924, forward strand.
CTGGCGACAAGGAAAAAGCCACTGAGGCTCTGCGTGTCGCCAGCCGCGCTCTCGACAAGGCTGTCAGCAAGGGCGTCATCCACAAGAACCAGGCGGCCAACAAGAAGTCCGCTATGGCTCAGCAGACTAACGCTCTCTAATCTGTACTAGAACATCACAGGAGCGCCGGTGTGGGTTTTCCCGACCGGCGCTTCTGCTATAAGAGAGGCACGTCTCCTGGCAGCACGCATCATCCCAATCGTCCCCCGACTACGGGAGAATGCGCGTCAGCTAGGTGACGCGCCTCAGCGCTGACCCGCCAGTTGAGAAATCTCCCGGACAGCTTTTTCCAGAGCGTATTCAGCGTCCGCTGCTTGCCCTTTCACCGCCCCATTCAGATCGGTGGCAATCTGCATCGCCTGCGCCAGGCGAGCAGCATCCCATCTTCGCAGTTGCTGCTGAATCTTTTTGATCTTCCACGGCGGCATCCCCAATGTTTTTGCGGAAGAGTAGGGGTCTACGCGGCCCATAGCAGAAATACGCACCATTCCTAAGAGGGAATCTCCCAATGCATCCGCGATCGGAACAGGGTGCAGACCACCCACGAGTGCCCAGCGGAGTGCCGTCAACGCAGCCACCGTGTTCCCCGCAAGTGTATCGTCGGCAACCTGGAAACCGGTGACACCGGCTACCCCCGCGTAGTAGCGCCGGACAGCCGCCGGGTCGACCCGTCCCCCGGTATCCGCCACCAACTGGGTTACAGCGGAGGCAAGCTCACGAAGATCCCCACCGATAGCATCCAAAAGTGCATGGACGGTATCACTACTAGGACGGACACCCAGGGTGCGAAACTCGTTGACGACAAAGTCCTCTCGTTCACTCACCTTGATGATCTTTGGGCATTCCGTGACCTCCGCGCCTGCCTTCTTTATGACGGTGACGAGGTTTTTCGCACGGCCTCCACCACTGTGAACCACTACCAGAACGATCCCTGGCGCCAGTCCTTGTACCGCTTGTTCAATAGTGGCTGCTGCCTCTTTGCCAGCTTCACCAGCTGCTTCAAGGACGACGACGCGGTCTTCTGCGAAGAGAGAGGGGCTGAGCAGCTCGACGATTTCGGACGGTGTGACATCACCCGCACGGAGTTTGGTAATCGGAAGTTCTTCCGGATTGCCCTGCATGCCGACACGGACACTCTGAATGATGCTGGAGATCGTGCGGTCGATAAGGAATTCTTCGTCACCGAGAATGAGCTGCAGAGGGTTCACGCCTCTATCTTGCCATGACTAGGGCACAAATCTGGTTGGTCTTGGTGATTGTCACCGTCTCGCCGGGTGCCAGCTCGACAACGGGGGTGCCGCCCGGCGTGAGAGACACACGAGAGGACACGGTGGAGGATCCCTGGAGAGACTCACGTGCGGAGACGCTGGCGGATAACGAGCCAGGGTGATATGTGGAAGGGCTGGATCCACGAGTGATGGCGACGTGGGTGGTAACCGTGTTCAGGTGTACGAAAACAGGATCGCGCAGGCTGCTAGCGAGCTCATCGATGCGCGGCAGGGTCACAGCAGTGATTGCGCCTTCAAGAAGAATGACCGGACGCCGTAGTCGGTGGTTTGACCCGCGGTGTTCCACCCTCACAGTGTGCGTGGAGCTGAAAACAGAGTCACGCGATGAAGTGACGTTCGGCGCTGACGAGACCAAAGTGAGGGCATCTGGCTGACGTTGGCAAGCCATCAAATGCCGATAGCTTGCGAGAGCATGTCCGCCCGTCACTACCCCAGCCACGATGACGAGAACCGTAACCACTCCCCTCCCTCTCCGTGTGTAACAGGTGAGTACTGCTGCAGCGAGCACGGCGGTAGCCAGCAAGCTGGGAACCAAGGGTGGAACAAGCCCAGGGGAAAGCTCCTGGGGAAGAGAAAGCTGAGCCCAACTGGGGCCGCCCAGCGCCATCCCTACCTTCTCCACCCACCACAGTGCTGGCACTAGCACCATCAGCAGTACTGCTCCCAGTGGAGGGAAGACGAAACTCGTCATTACTCCCACCAAACCGACTGCGGTGATGAGGGGAACAACTGGTGCAACCATAATATTGGCGAGCACTCCAAGAACGCTGGCTGTCCCAAAAAGATAGAGACTTAACGGGAGTGTGCTGCTGGCGGCCACCACCGTCACCGCCAGCACCTCGCTAGCGACTCGAGGAAGCCCGAACTGTACGAATTTCTCAACGACCCGAGGCGCTGCCCAGATGAGCGCGGCAGTGGCCGCTACAGACAGGAGGAATCCGGGCGAGACAGCAAATAGTGGTGAGATGATGATGAGGCTAAGTATCCCGGCTCCAAGTGCAGGGAACGCGGCGCTGCGTCCGCCTTCCCACAACGCAATTACGCCCACGGCTCCGCTGATAGTGGCACGAAGGACGGCTGGTTCAGGACCGATTAACGCTGCGAAGAGTATGAGGAGGATAGAGTGCACGATTACCCGGCGGCGAGGGGAAGCATGGTGGAGTGTAACTCCGGCGAGGAGCAGCACATAGCTGACATTGGCACCGCTGACGGCAGTGAGGTGAGTAAGGCCACTGGCACGGTAACAACGCTGCTGGTCTGAGGTGATGCCGGAGGTGTCTCCGATGGTCATTCCGCGGGCCAGGGCATGCAGGCTGGTGGTGAGACCTGCCGTGTCGGCGAGGGTAAGGGCCTCCTCCCACCGCTGCGCAACAAGTGCAGAAAATGCCCAAATTCCTTGCGGTGCACGGGCACTACGAAGGTATACTGCTCGCCACTCTCCTAAGCTGAGGTGGTGGTCTGGGGGCCTTAATGGTTTAACGACCAGTGTGACACGTTGTCCTAGCACGAGTTTCTGACACTGTGCTGAGCGGGCATGGATGACCATCTCCCCGTGGGCAGTACGTAGCGTAAAGCGCGTACCCGTAGCGTTATGGAGTGGTCTGCCGGTGATGCGACCGAGGACTACCCGTGATGAGGCGGCCGTACGGGAACCCTGGGATGGAGGAGTGAACAGGGTAGCTGACCGGGTGTGAGTAGCTAACGAAGCATGGGTAACTGATGAGACCGACAGACTGGGGGTGGTCGTGGACGCAGGGTAGAGCGTATGCATCCCCCGTTCGATGAGATACAGGTGGGGCAGCGCTGCGGCACCACCCAGCACTACCGCCAGCAATGCTGCAAGAATAAGAGACACGAGCGGGGACTCTGACCTTCGCCGACGTATTCGCCACACGATGACAGCTCCGACGACAGCAGTCGCTACCACTCCCTCCAGGACACGAATCCCTCCTTCTGCCCCTACGAGGGCAGTCGCCCATAGGCAGAGTGCCGGTACAACAAGACGAATGTCGTGGACGCGGTCCCCATGCTCGTGCGCAAGGTGGAGGTTGTTCGTGCTAGACGGTGGCATGTCCGCGAATTTTGGCGAGTTTGCCCGCACCGATCCCATCGACAGCAGTGAGCTCCTCCACACTAGAAAAGGACCCGTTCGTGGTGCGGTAATCAATGATGGCTTGTGCGGTGGCGGGGCCGACACCGGGAAGCTCCTCAAGCTGTGCAGCGGAAGCAGTATTGATATTAATAGGGTCGCTAACTGCTGTAGACGCTGCTGAACGTCCTTGCGGGGGAGCTCCCGGGGAAGGCTCGCTAGCGTTCGTTGCCGTCTCGTGTGTGCCTGTTCCGATGGATGGCGTAGTTGTCAGGGTGACGGTACGAACCTCGGCCGTCTGCCCGGGGTGAGGGTTACTATTTCGGGTAGTTTGGCCAGACTGGGTAGCTCTCAGACCTATGGGAGAGACACCACTGGCATGGAGCATCCAGTAGTTGGCGATGAGGCTGGTGGTTGAGAGGCCAACCAACACCAGTACGGCGATAATGAATCCGCGTAGTTGTAGGCTTGTCATGGTCGCCCACCAGTGCGTTATCCGTTGTGCTCCGGGGATAGTAGAAGCGGCAGCAGAAAACGACCGGGATGCGGGAGTCGAAGGAACTGGTGCCGGGTCGGGCGGAGGGCTAGGTTCTTCGGTATCCCATCCACTTTGCGCCCAGGTGGGCGCGTTGGGCGGGTAAACGCTGATGGGTGAGCGGTGCGGCATACCAGCAGCGTAGAAGGGGACATTGTCCGTTATAAGTGTGGGCCCGCCCAGAGCAGAAGTTTATCCCCAGTTTGTGCGAGTGTGGAAGATTCGAAGGAAAGCGTCGGCGACATCCCGATGTGCGTCAAATCCCCAGTGCAAACCGTCAGGATTACCAATGTGGTTTTCAACGTAGCTGCGAGTCTCGGCGTAGAGATCCACGACGGGAATCTCCTTTTTCTGAGCCCACTGGCGCACTGCGGCACCTGTTTTATCGCGACCTGGCTGTGCATAACCATAGGATTTGCCCCAATGGCCGCAGGGGGTGACAGCGACGAGGGGGACGTCGGGGCGCACCACTGTGATGGCGTTACGCATCCGTTCTAGGTACTCCACCGTGAGATGGGGAGGAAGCGCCTGCCATGGCAGATAGGGGGACAGTTGAGGTTGCAGCGCCAGATAGCCCTTCCGTACGGCTCGACGTAAGCGCGGGGGGCGAATATATCGCAGTCCTTCGCGCAATGCGGTGGGTAGCGGAGAGGGCATGGAGTCCATACTGCATAACCCAAGGACCACAGCGGAAGATTCAGCGATGGCTTCCCAAATAGTGGGGTTTCGAGTGATAGCCCACCATCCTTGGCGGGTGGTCCAACCAGCTTCCGCAAAGAGCGCTAGCTCAAGGCCCATGTCGTGGGCGAGTGCTGCCGGCCAGAGACGCAAATCGTGGGGCGGTAGGGCACCTTCCGGCCCGAAGTGGGTGAGGGAGTCGCCAAAGACGACAAGCTTGGTGTGTTGATGTTGTGCGGACACATCATAGGCGGCTAACGCCTGACGTTCCGCAGTAGTGTCGTGATGGGCCGGCTGGTCTGTCATCAGAACGCGTCATTTCCCAAGTGAGTAGTGGAGTTCCAGATATCGACCCGCCACTGGTAGCCGGGTTGGATGGGTGGAAGCGCGGGGATACGAGGGCCAGCTGCTGCGGGATGCTGGTCGAGATCTGCTTCGGTGAAGTATTGCGGCCACTCCGTGAATTGGGACCAGGAGGTGTTTCCCAACGCGGAGAATGTGGCGTAGTTCTGCAGCGGTGAGTCGATGAGCGCGGCGGCTAAGGCCAAAAATGTTCCTCCGTGGGCGACAAGAAGGACAGGACGGTCATCCTGGCCCCAGCCAGTGAGGGTTCGGTGGAGGTCACGGACAACGTTCATGGCGCGCGCCGCTACTGCCAAACGGGTTTCTCCACCGGGGGGAGCAAAGGTGGGGTCGGAACGCCATTTCGGGCGGTCCCCGGGCCAGTGGGCCTCCACTTCCGCATGGTCGAGTCCCGTCCATGCGCCCATATCGGTTTCCCGAAGGCGGCTATCAAGCTGCACGGGCACACCACACAGGTCGCTTATCGCTTGGGCAGTTTGGGTGGCCCGCTGTGCATCGGAACTCACTATGGCGAGGGGATGTTTGGCAGCGAGCACTGGGGCAACGCGGCTGGCTTGTTCTCGCCCGCGAGCGGTCAGTACCACATCGAGGTGGCCCTGCATGCGGCGGGCACGATTGAACTCGGTTTCCCCATGCCGGAGAAGTATGAGTCGGCGGAAGGACACAGTTATCCCTCTGCGGCCTCAGCTTCTACAGTGTCGCCTGCGGTAGCGTCATCTACTGCAGGCCCCCAGGAGATTTCGGGGCAATCTTTCCACAGGGAGTCGAGACCGTAGAACTCGCGTTCGTCAGCATGCTGGACGTGGACGACGACATCCACATAGTCAAGGAGGGTCCAACGGCCTTCTTTGCCGCCTTCCCGGCGGACAGGCTTGACCTTGCGCTTGAGCAGGTCTTCTTCTACACCGTCCACAATGGCATTGACTTGGCGCTCATTGTCGGCGGAGGCAATGACGAAACAATCAGTGATAGCAAGTCGCTCCGACACATCGACGATGCGAATATTCTCGGCTTTCTTGCTGTCTGCGGCTTGGGCCGCCCAGGTAGCGATCTCGATTGCGTTAGCAGAGGCTGTCACGCATTCTCCTTCGAAATAGTGGTGTAAGCATCGGGGGGCATAGGAACGGGGGCAGTTGCGACAGCGGTGCCATCGGCACGCGCAGAATCATCTGACCGGTACAGGTTGCGCTTTGCAATGTACTGCACAACACCATCGGGAACGAGGTACCACACGGGCATCCCCTCCTCAGTGCGACGCCGGCATTCGGTCGATGAGATCGCCAGAGCAGGAATCTCGAGAAGAGTGACACGGCCTTCCGGAAGGCGACGCTGTAACTCTTCATCAATAGTGTAACCGGGGCGTGTGACACCAACGAAGTGCGCCATGTCGAAAAGCTCTTCCCAGTTCTGCCACGTCACAATTTTGGAAAGGGCATCGGCGCCGGTTATGAAGTAGAGTTCGCTTTCCGGGTGCTGGGATTGGATATCGTGCAGCGTATCAATGGTGTACGTTGGCCCCTGCCGATCAAGGTCGCAGCGGCTCACCGAGAAGCGCGGGTTAGAGGCGGTGGCGATCACCGTCATGAGATAGCGGTCTTCCCCCGAGCTCACCCGCCGCCCGTGTTTTTGCCACGGTTCGCCGGTGGGGACGAAGACGACGTCATCGAGATCGAAGCGAGCAGCGACCTCGCTGGCTGCCACCAGGTGACCGTGGTGGATGGGGTCGAAAGTGCCACCCATAATGCCGAGGCGGCTGGTGGCGGGAGAATGCCTTGTGCTATCCGTCATTGTGTACCTAGGGTCGGGTTTGACCAGTGCCCCAAATGACCCACTTGGCGCTGGTCAATTCTGGGAGTGCCATGGGGCCGCGTGCGTGGAGCTTCTGGGTGGAGATACCCATCTCGGCGCCCATGCCGAACTGTTCGCCGTCGGTGAAGGCAGTGGAGGTGTTGACGTAGACGGCTGCTGCATCGACACGGTCGGTGAACTGCTGAGCAACGGTAACATCCCGGGTGATGATGGATTCCGAGTGCCCAGAACCCCAAGTATTGATGTGGTCGACGGCTTCATCCAGACCATCGACCACTTTGAGTGCAATGTCCATGCTGAGGTATTCGCTGCCCCAGTCCTCGTCGGTGGCCGGAACCAGGCCGGGGAGATCCCCATGGACGGTGACACCGGCGCCTTTCAGCGCGTCGAGCACTGCCTGCAGTCCGTCGTCTCCCAGGCCTTTGTCGACCAAGACGGTTTCGGTGGCGTTGCATACGGAACAGCGACGCGTCTTGCCATTGAGCATGCAGGCGATACCCATTTCCAGGTCTGCGGCTGAGTGGAGGTAGATGTGGCAGTTACCGGTGCCTGTTTCGATGGTGGGAACGGTGGCGTTCTGAACAACTGCATTGATGAGGTTGGCGCCGCCGCGCGGGATGACGACATCGACTAGTCCACGTGCCTGAATGAGGTGGGTGACGGTGTCGTGGGATGCTGAGCTGATGAGCTGGACGCCATCCGCGGGTACCCCGCAGGAGGTGAGCACGTCTCGCAGGATCGCGACAAGAGCAGCGTTCGAACCTGCTGCAGACTTGGAGCCGCGGAGGATGACCGCGTTTCCCGATTTGAGGGCGAGGCCGAACGCATCAACGGTGACGTTCGGGCGGGCTTCATAGACGATGCCAATAACGCCCAGCGGGACGCGAACCTGCCGCAGTTTGAGACCATTACCGAGTGTGCGGCCGCGAAGCACTTCACCAACGGGGTCGGGCAGACCAGCTACTTGGGTAAGACCTCCGGCGATGCCTTCGATGCGGGCCTGGTCGAGCTCGAGACGATCGATCATGGCGTTGCTGGTGCCTTTACTACGGGCGATCTCAATATCCTCCCGGTTGGCAGCCAAGATTTCGTCGGCCCGATCGAGAAGGGTAGCGGCGGCAGTCTGCAGGATTTCGTTCTTCTGCGTAGTGGTAAGCAGGCCAATAGCCCGCGAGGCGGCTTTGGAACGGGCAGCGGCGGCGAGAATTTCCTCGCGCAGTTCATCAGTAGCGGTCATGCTGTCTAGCCTACCGTTCCTGTTGGAAGAGGCGGGCGTGCACGGGAGCCCTTCCGGCAAGTTTCTGGCAACTCGGACGTGTGGGAGGTCGATTTTTCGTAGCGTTCGTCAGGCTTCTCGATTTCCCCGTGCCCCCGTTTAAGAATCCTCCGGTAATGAATATTAGCGGGAGTGCCGGCCGTGCCGGGCAGGGGTTCCCTCGTCCCCACTGTCGTTTCCGGTGGTGTAGCGCTCTCCAGTGTGGTAGCCGCTAATGTCATTATCGGAGCCAGCTGGCCGGACGCGGCGCGGCTGGTAGTCGGAAATAGTGGGAGCATCTCCTGAAGAGGTGGCAGTGCTTGTAACAATGGGGGGTGTATAGGTAACGTAGCCGCGGTCGCCACTGGTGAGGTAACCGTCACCGGTCACCAGGTGTCCGTCACCAACTCGTTGGAATCCGCCCTGCGGCCGCGGGTAGCCGTCGGTGGGACGGGAGTGTGGATCGGCAGGCCGATGGTAGTTGTCGTGGTGTGGGTAGCCTCCCCTACTGGGTGGGACGATCTCCGCTTCGACAATTTCTTCTTCCCCGGATTCTTGGGGAGCGGAGATGGGGTGTGAGAGCGGCTCGTCGTCAGATTTTTCTGTGGAGTTGATAAGGGCCCCCACTGTGGCAGGAACGATATCCTCTTCCCGCCCATGCTTGTGCGGAACTGCTAACCAGGTGGCGATGGCGTTGGTGAGTGGGAAGGATAATGCCAGGGTAATGGCACCAACAATCGAGCGGAGGATCTCCACGGCTATCACTTCACCGTTGAGGACCTCCCACATGCCGCGGGAGGACTGTTGGATGAGGAGGAGGAGCGGCAGCACCGAGCCGGTGTAGGCCAGCACCAAGGTGTAGAGCATGGAGGAGATATGGTCACGACCCACCCGCATTGCACCACTGAACACGCGGCTGGCCGATGCAGTGGGATCCATTTCTGCCAGCTCGTATACAGTAGCTGCCTGGCTGATGGTGACGTCGTTCAGCACACCAATGGTGCCGATGATGAATCCGGCGATGACGAGACCGACAACTGGCAGCTGCCCCATGTACATCTGCATGGTGACGTTCTGGTCTTCTGACATCCCGGTGATGTGCGCCGTCTGTACTGCCAATTGGCTCATGGTGACAGCGCCCAACAGGGATATCAGTGTGCCCAGTAGCGCCGAGGCGGTTTTCCAGCTGAGCCCATGGACGAAGAACATCACGAGGAAGAGTGCGAGGGAGGAGCCGCATACGGCAACAAGGATAACGGGGTGCCCCGAGAGGATGGAGGGCAGCATCCATAGCACCACTACTGCCAGGGTGACGATGACACCAATGACGGCTCGCAGGCCTTTCCAAGAGCCGGCCAGGAGCACAATGAGGATGGTCACCCCCAGCCAGATGGCGAGGGAAGCACGCCGATCCATGTCTTCAAAGACGTAGCGGGTATTCCCCGCGGACTTGTCTTGCGCCATACGGATTTGGTCGCCTGGTTTCACCATGACGGAGTCGCCCACCACGCGATTGTTGAGAACCACATACTGGGAGGCGTTTTCGCCAGTGCGGATCTCCACGACGATGGCGGGGCATTGGCCTTTCACGGCCCCTTCTGAGGGCTTGAAGGAGGATCCTGCGGGGAAGTGCGGCTGCACATTCATGGGACGCCCGAAGAGGACGTTATTGCAGGCTGTTTGCCCTTCCTCCAGAGCCTTCCCATAGACCAGACTGTCGTTCATGCCGATGGACTGTTTGAGGGTGTCGTCGACCGTCACGGACTTGTCTGAAGGCCACATGAGAATCATGCCGATGAGGGTGGCAAGGCCAAATATCACCAGCGCGATAGTGACCGTTTTCTCAGCAGCCGTCGCTAGGCGGAGTTTTCCCATAGTGAAGGTACCTACCCGTCAGTTGACGCTAGAGATACCCACCATTGTAGCCACTATGACAGAGCGGACATATCCCGTTTCACGGTAAAGCAGCGGTCCTGCATGCGGCTTACAGTGTATTCGCCGTAGAAGCCAAAGCTCTTGTCGTAGCGGTTGAATGCCGTTTGTGCCAGTGCTTGCGCAGTAGGCGTGCGGTGGAAGGTGACGGTGTAGCCGCCTTCGTAGATGTCCATGAGGGTGAAACCACCGGGGAATGGGGTGCTGGCGCAGAACTGCGCAAACTGTGGACCACCGGGCAGATCAGCAGCATCCCGGTGAGCACGGTGAGTGTGGCCGGCAGCCATGAAGAACACACCAGGTGCTTTTTGGAAGAGGCGTTGCAGGCGCATGGAGTCCTTCTTGTTGTAGATGAAGGGCCGCTGGCCAACATTGGTGCGGGCAGCTTCTTCCGTCACTGGGAAGTGCGAGAGCACCAGGGTGGGACGCTGAGGGTCGGAGAGCAGGATTTTTTCGATGCTGCGGTAGTTGGCCTCTGTGAGTTCACCGTTGTGTTTGCCGGGGTGCGAGCCATCGATTCCCACCACGCGCAGCTTCTTGTCCAGGGTCGACCAGGTGGTTTGGAGCTTGTGATTGGGGAAGACAGCATGAATGGGATCGAAGGTCGACGCGGGTTTACGATCGTAGCCTTCCATACCGTATCCATCGTGGTTGCCGCGGACCAAGAAATAGTCCTTCTGGTATCCGCCGAAAGTGTCCATGATGCGGCGCAGCGTCTTGGCTTCTTCGAGTATGCCGTGGTCACAGAGGTCACCGTTGACGTAAATGCGGGCGATGTTGCGGCGCTTCAGCTCAGAGAGCATAGAGGTCACCATCACTTCGGACCAGGGCTGTTTGGTGATTCCTGCGCCTTCCATACCGATGTGGATATCGTTGGCGACGGCGACAGTCTGAATATATTTGCCAGTGGGCTGGGCAAGGGTAGAGACAATCCCGGTGACTTCCGGTTCGCCGAAAATGTTAGTGAACCAGAAGCCGGGCTCGGCCTTCTTTCCGAGGGAGCGGCATTCGAAGCGGTACTGGGTATTGGGTTTGAGGCCTTGAATAGTAACGTAGTGGAACCCAGTCTTGGAGTAGGACTTGTGGACGCAGCGGAGAGGCTCCTTGGTATCTGCCCGTGCGAGCCACACTTCACCGTCAGAGGCCACACGATCATTGGGATAGAGATGGTTTGTGTGAGGGGTCGTAAAAGTCGTCCAGCTGAATACGAGGCTGGTGGGGGTGGCGGTGATCACTTCCAGGTCGGTGACGGTGGCGTTGGCGCCGGGCGTCGCGCGGGGAGCTGCCGGTAGAGGGGTGATAACTGGGGTGGCTGCGGATGCGCGTGGTCCGGTAAGGACAGTAGCAGCGCCTAGCCCCACTGCGGCGCTCCCGGCAAGGAAGGAGCGGCGGGTGAGGGTACGGTTGGGCAGAGTATTCTCGTTCATACCTGGCACGGTAAGGGCGTAGTGTAACGCCTCTTTAACTGCAACGTTGCTGTCGTGTGGAGACCGTATGAAATCTAGTTAACCGGCAGATACACCGACACCCGTCCCCCTACTACTGTCATTTGCAGGGGGGCCGGGTGTGCGGGTTCAGATGGGTTTGAAGTGTCTGTGTGAGGTTAACGCAGGGCGGACATGTCTCGTTTCACGGTGAAGCAGCGGTCCTGCATGCGGGAGATGGTGTACTCCCCGTAGAAGCCGAGAGCCTCCTTGTAGCGGTTAAGTGCGACCTGCTGGAGAGCTTGTGCGGTGGGGGCACGGTGGAAGGTAACGGTGTAGCCGCCTTCGTAGATGTCCATGAGGGTGAAACCACCGGGGAATGGGGTGCTGGCGCAGAACTGCGCAAACTGTGGACCACCGGGCAGATCAGCAGCATCCCGGTGAGCACGGTGAGTGTGGCCGGCAGCCATGAAGAACACACCAGGTGCTTTTTGGAAGAGGCGTTGCAGGCGCATGGAGTCCTTCTTGTTGTAGATGAAGGGCCGCTGGCCAACATTGGTGCGGGCAGCTTCTTCCGTCACTGGGAAGTGCGAGAGCACCAGGGTGGGACGCTGAGGGTCGGAGAGCAGGATTTTTTCGATGCTGCGGTAGTTGGCCTCTGTGAGTTCACCGTTGTGTTTGCCGGGGTGCGAGCCATCGATTCCCACCACGCGCAGCTTCTTGTCCAGGGTCGACCAGGTGGTTTGGAGCTTGTGATTGGGGAAGACAGCATGAATGGGATCGAAGGTCGACGCGGGTTTACGATCGTAGCCTTCCATACCGTATCCATCGTGGTTGCCGCGGACCAAGAAATAGTCCTTCTGGTATCCGCCGAAAGTGTCCATGATGCGGCGCAGCGTCTTGGCTTCTTCGAGTATGCCGTGGTCACAGAGGTCACCGTTGACGTAAATGCGGGCGATGTTGCGGCGCTTTACTTCGGCGAGCATGGAGGAGACCATGATTTCCGACCAGGGGGTCGAGTTGATGGAGTCGCCGCTCTTGCCGATGTGGATATCGTTGGCGACGGCGACAGTCTGAATATATTTGCCGGTGGGCTGGGCAAGGGTGGTGATGACTCCGGTGACTTCGGGTTCATCAAAGATGTTGGTGAACCAGAGTCCGGGTTCGGCTTTCTTTCCGAAGGAGCGGCATTCAAAGCGGTACTGGGTATTGGGTTTGAGGCCTTGAATAGTGACGTAGTGGAACCCAGTCTTGGAGTAGGACTTGTGGACGCAGCGAAGGGGTTGCTTGACGTCGGAGCGGGCAAGCCACACTTCACCGTCAGAGGCAACACGATCATTGGGAAGGACGTGGTCTGTGTGGGGCTCTTTGAAGGTACTCCAGGAGAAGGTGATGCTCGTGGGGGTAACGGTCATGACTTCAAGGTCTGTGACTGTCACACGGTCTCCTGCCGCCGCTTTGGGGGCGGCGGGGATGAGGGCATCGTTGACGGTGGCGGCGGAGGCCTGTGGTCCAGGCAGAGTGAGACTAGTGGCCACCCCTAGACCGAGGGCAGCTGAACCGGTTAAGAAGGACCGGCGAGTAATCGTGGAAGTTGTTGTTTCGCTCATACTCACGAACGTAGTCCTGCTGACTGCCATATGCGCAAAAACTAGCTGGTAGATCACGTAATCTTCATCCGTAACCCATCGCTAGGCCACCATGAATTCATAGACTATTCATAGCAACACTGAACATATGACCACTAACAGTCTCGATGCCCTCACAGCACCTCGTCTCAGGCCAACACTAGATCGTCCGCATGGATGACCGGGGCGTGCATATCTTTAGGAAGCTCATCCGTACTCATGCGGTACATGAACTCCATCTCCCCTGCCGCATAGGACACAATGCCGCGCCCCACTAGCTCCCCTGCCCGAGTACGTACTTCCACCACATCTCCCCCATGGAAGTCGCCTTCCCCCGTCACCACGCCAGCGGCCAGCAAACTACGGCGCCGCCGTACCGCCGCAGCCGCGCCTTCGTCCACGATGAGCGTGCCGGCGTTATCTGCGGAGTAACGCACCCAGAATTTCTTGGCGGTCATACGCTTCGGCCGCGCCGCAAAAACCGTCCCTACAGAAGCATCTCGGAGCGCAGCGTCAGCCTCGTGAGATGCTGCCAACAAGACGGGAACACCTGCATCGGCAGCGAGGAGCGCAGAGGAGAGTTTAGAGGCCATTCCGCCCGTCCCCAGCGCACCTCCGTCGCCCGCTTCCACTCCATCAATAACAGCAGGGTGGGCAACCTCGGGGATAAAGGTGGCATTGCCCTGACGAGGATCAGAATCATAAAGACCATCTACGTCAGACAACAGAACTAGCGCATCGGCAGACACCAAATGTGCCACTAGAGCCGCAAGCCGATCATTGTCGCCAAAGCGAATCTCGTCCGTCGCAACCGTGTCGTTTTCGTTGATGATGGGAACACCATGCAGCAGGCGAATTCGATCCAGAGTATTCTGCGCATTCCGAGCCCGATCGCGCTTTCCTAAGTCACTCGCGGTCAACAGCACCTGTGCCACCGTGCGCCCATATCGGTCGAAGGACTCTCCCCACGCTTTCGCAAGTTCCACCTGCCCAACCGCAGCAGCAGCCTGTTTGGTGGCAATGTCCCGTGGACGCTTATGCAGTTTGAGAGGGGTAATACCGGCAGAGATTGCACCCGACGAGACCACGAAAACATCGGATCCAGCACTCATGCGCTCTTCCAGCACCGTCGCCAGCTTATCGAGCTTGTCGCGATCTAACCCGCCATCGGGATGGGAGATAGACGATGACCCAATTTTGACGACCACACGACGTGCCGTGCGGATCGCCTCCCGGGTAGGTGAGGACAACACACGTTGCTGCGTGGCGGGATCCAGGGAGGAGGAAGCCTGCTGGGGCACGGACTGCGAACCGGACATTCTTTTCTACCAGGTACTTTCGTCGTTCATATCGGAGTCTTCATCGGCAAGACCGTGGCGAATACGCTTCGCATGGCGACGTTCCTTCGCACTCACTCGCGTGTTGTGGTCCAGGCGAACGTCGGTACCACGGCCAGTGGGTGTCATGTCGACACCGGCCAGAGTGCTGGGCTCCCAATCGAAGCACACGTCCCCAATAGTGACGGAACAACCTGGAACTGCTCCAGCTTCCGCCAGTGCCTCTTCCACCCCCAACTTCGCCAACCGGTCCGCCAGGAACCCCACTGCCTCATCATTATCAAAAGCAGTCTGCGCCACCCAGCGAGCCGGCTTTACACCGTCCACAATGAACCCACCGGCGATTTCCGGGTCGCGAACAATACGGAAACTATCGTCTTCCTTCATCTGCGGACGTACGTAGACGCGTTTCTCCTGCTCCACCGGATGCTCTTCACGATAGGTTTGGACCATTTCGGCGAGGGCGAAGGAGAGTTCCTTCAGCCCTTCTCGGCTCACCGCGGAGATCTCGAAGACAGGCCAGCCACGCGCAGTGAATTCGTCCTTAACGAACTCGGCAAGTTCCTTTGCTTCGGGAACGTCGACTTTATTGAGCACGACGATGCGGGGACGATCAGCCAGGTCTCCCAACCCCATGTCGCCCTCGAGGGCAGGTTGATAGGCGGCCAATTCGGCTTCCAGGGCATCCACATCACTCACTGGGTCCCGTCCAGGGTCCAAGGTGGCACAGTCGACAATGTGGGCGAGCACCGCAGTGCGTTCGATATGACGGAGGAAGTCGAGACCCAGCCCACGCCCTTCAGCGGCGCCGGGGATCAAGCCGGGAACATCGGCAATAGTGTAGGTGATGTCACCGGCAGTCACCACCCCCAAGTTCGGCTGCAGAGTGGTGAAGGGGTAGTCTGCAATCTTCGGTTTGGCAGCGGAAAGCACACTAATGAGCGACGATTTTCCAGCTGATGGGAATCCCACCAGACCCACATCGGCCACAGATTTTAGCTCAAGTACCACATCGCAGCTTTCACCTTCTTCACCCAGCAGGGCAAAACCGGGAGCTTTGCGGGTTTTGGAGATCAGTGCAGCGTTACCTAGGCCACCATTGCCACCTTTGGCGACGATGAACTCGGTTCCGGCACCAGTGAGGTCCGCCAGTAACTCACCATCCGGGGTGGTGACGACAGTTCCATCGGGTACTTTGAGAACAAGGTCGGCGCCTTGTGCTCCATTACGGTTGGAGCCCATGCCCGGCTGTCCCTTTTCCGCTTTTGCGTGCGGGCTGAAATGGAAGTCAAGCAGGGTATGAACTTGGGGGTCAACGACGAGGACGACGTCACCACCGCGCCCCCCGTTTCCACCGTCTGGCCCACCGAGTGGCTTAAACTTCTCGCGGTGGACGGAGGCACAACCGTTTCCGCCGTGGCCGGCGGCAACATGTAGGGTTACTCGGTCGATGAAGCGTGCCATCGTCTTCTCCGTTATGTGGATGGTTAGGCGTCTCTTTTGAGATATACAGCAAGGGCGGGCTTGGGTGTTGTTGCCCAGCCCGCCCCTGTTGAAAAAGATGTGGTGAGGTTTCTTAGGCCTCTGCCTCGGCAGGAACGATGTTCACCATCTGACGGCCACGCTTGGTGCCGAATTCGACGGCGCCGGCAGCGAGAGCGAAGAGGGTGTCGTCCTTGCCACGTCCGACGTTGACGCCGGGGTGGAAGTGGGTGCCGCGCTGGCGGACCAGGATCTCGCCTGCGTTGACGAGCTGACCACCGAAGCGCTTCACACCGAGGCGCTGGGCATTAGAGTCGCGGCCGTTGCGCGAGCTAGATGCACCTTTCTTATGTGCCATTTGCTTCTCCTTAAAGGAATTTCGGTGTTACTTGATGCCGGTGATCTTCAGCACGGTGAGCGGCTGACGATGACCCTGGCGCTTCTGGTAACCGGTCTTGTTCTTGAATTTGCGGATGCGAATCTTCGGACCCTTGGTCTGCTCGACAATTTCAGCAGCCACGGAGATGTTGTCAACATCCGAAGTTACGGTAGAGCCATCAACGACGAGGACCGGGGAAAGCGAGACCGCAGTGCCCGGCTCTCCCTCGATCTTCTCGACCTTGACGAGGTCACCTTCGGCAACCTTGTACTGCTTTCCGCCGGTCTTGACGATCGCGTACATCGGAGGGCGTCCCCTTAAAAGTGTTGTTTCTTCTCGAACAACCGGATGGCTATTCGACTGGACTAGTTTCTTGCCACTGGCGGGAGAGTTAGGTTTCCTCACTGGGCACTCCAATAGTGCATCAGAGCAGCTGTTGACGTGAGTATTCACCCGTTGAATGGCGACCTGTCAAGATTACTCGTTTTAACAGGCGGAAATCAAACTGACTAGGAAGAGCGAGTGGCACGGCGACGTACGCGTCGTGGCGCCTTTTCCTCCACACTGGCATTTACCGCCACTGGAACAGCTGCTAGCACGCCGGAGACCACTTCTTTCCTCTCCGCGGGAGCCGCCGATACCGCATGTGCGGTAGCCGAACCGGCTGCCTGGGTGGCACGACGTGCTCCGCGACGCCTGCGAGGAGTTGCTGTCTCTGGGACCGCCACCTCGGCTACCGACGGCAAGGATGAAGGTGCGATCCCCGCTGGGCGAGAGAGCTCAGCATCGCGTGCCGAAGTGGGCGCCTCTGCAGGGCGTGCATCCTTGGCATCACTCTGTTGGCTCGCTTTCTGGCCTTCCTTCTTCCCCGATTTCTTGTCTGAGCGCTCACCTTGAGGGCGGTCCGCTGCAGTCTCAGTAGAGGCTGTGCTGTCGGAGGGAGTGGCAGCTTCCGCACTCTCGCCCTCGGCAGACAGGTCTGCCTCATCGTTGTGTTGTTCGGGGCGGGTGCCATGCCGGCGTCCGCGCCGACGGCGCCGCCGTGCAGTAGGTTCTTTGGACTCATCGGCGGTGTCTGCAGCAACAGCATTATTTGCTGCGTTGCTCGTCGCTGCCGACTCTGCTTCAGCGTTCACAGTTACCGTCTGCTGGCTGTCCTGCTCGCCACTCTCGCTGGCAATGGAGTCTAGCTGGGATGTGTCAGCGGTGACCTGGGGTGTGGTGTCTGTGACAGTGGAACCCTCATCCTTCTTCCGACCCATCGCCTTCATCATGGGATGCTCGCTGGGGTTGGGGCCCTGATGGTCTTTACCACCGTTGCCCCCCTTAGACGACATGTCCTTATCAGCGGAGTCCTTGTCCTTCGACTTTCCGCCCTTTGCCGTCTCGTCCTTCTCCTGCTTGTCCGCATTGCGGCCCTTGCGACGTCGCCCACCGCGCAGATCTTCTGCGTTGTTACCACTGGTGATGGACTCCACCGGATCCTCTTGCAGGATGTAGCCGGTGCCGGAGCAGTGCTGACATGGCTTCGAGAATGCCTCAAGCAGGCCAGTACCCAGGCGTTTGCGAGTCAGCTGGACGAGACCCAGGCTGGTAACTTCGGAAACCTGGTGGCGGGTACGGTCGCGGCCGAGCGCTTCCCGGACACGACGCAGCACCAGATCCCGGTTCGATTCCAGCACCATATCAATGAAGTCGATAATGACAATGCCGCCAATGTCGCGTAGTCGCAGCTGGCGTACAATTTCTTCAGCGGCTTCAAGGTTGTTTCTGGTGACGGTCTCTTCCAGGTTTCCACCCGAGCCCGTGAACTTACCGGTATTGACGTCGATAACCGTCATGGCTTCAGTGCGGTCAATGACGAGAGTACCGCCAGAAGGCAGCCACACTTTCCGATCAAGAGCCTTAGCCAGCTGCTCGTCGACACGGTAGGCCTGGAAGACATCCACTCCCGTGTTCTCCCAACGTTCCAGCCGTTGTTCCAGCTGTGGTGCCACCTTCTGGACATAACGAGTGATGGTCTCCCAGGCACGCTCCCCTTCCACCACGAGCTTCTTGAAGTCATCATTGAAGAGGTCCCGCACAACCTTTACCAACATGGTGGGTTCTTCATGCAGGGTGCGAGCCTTGCCGTCAGCTTTCTGCTGAGCTTCCTCGGCGGCCTGCTGTACCGACAGCCACTGTTGATGCAGCATGTCGATATCGCGCTTGAGGTCCTCCTCCGAGGCCCCCTCAGCAGCAGTGCGAATTATCACCCCGGCGTCACCGGGAACAATATTTTTGAGAATGCCTTTCAGGCGCTTGCGCTCCGTATCGGGCAACTTACGGGAAATTCCGGTGCTGCTTCCGTCCGGCACGTACACCAGGTAACGTCCAGCCATTGAGATCTGGGTCGTCAGACGCGCACCCTTATGGGCAATAGGGTCCTTGGAAACCTGCACCAGCACCATATCGCCAGTCGAGAGAGCCTGCTCGATCTTTCGGGACTTGCCTCCCAGTCCAGCAGCAGCCCAGTTCACCTCCCCGGCGTAGAGCACCGCGTTGCGACCTCGTCCGATGTCGATGAAGGCAGCTTCCATGCTGGGCAGTACATTTTGTACGCGGCCCAGGTAGATATTGCCCACCATGGATGCTTGACTGTCGGAAGTGACGAAGTGCTCGACCAGAATGTTGTCTTCCAACACTCCCACCTGGGTGGTAACTCCTGGGTGGTCGGACCGCTCCTTCTCCCGCACTACCATGGTGCGTTCGACAGATTCACGGCGCGCAAGGAACTCAGCCTCGCTGAGTACAGGGATGCGGTTGCGAGCGTTGTCACGTCCTTCACGACGGCGCTGACGCTTGGCTTCGAGCCGGGTAGAGCCGGAAATGCCCTGGACTTCGTCCGAGCCGGAGGTACGGCGACGGCGGGTGCTGCCGCGTTCATGCACTACCGTGTTCGGTGGATCGTCCTCTGTATTGTCGTCGGTATCGACATCGCTGCGGCGACGACGCCGGCGACGCCGGTGAGTTGAGGAAGCGTCCTCTCCCCCATCGTCTGCGGCCTCGGCGTCCCCAGCATCAGTTGCCGTGGAGGCATTCTCCTCCGGTTCGGCAGGAGAAGCCTGCTTGTGCATCTTTTTCTTGTCGCCCGATCGTCCGCTCTTGGAGCCAGATTGGGCGGTGTTGTCTGCCCGGTCGGTGGTGTCCGCGTCGCTCGTGCTGTCCTCCGCCGAGTCTTCGGCGCTATCAGAGTCATCACCACGCCCACGGCCACGGCCTCGTCGTCCGCGGCGACGGCGTCGGCGAGCAGAGGACGAACTCTCGTCATCACTGTGCCGGGAGTCGTTCTCTTCCTGGTCTGCGGTGTCCTTCTCACCGGACTCATCCCTGCCCATATCCTGGGCGGTGACTACGATAGGCGCAGTTGCCTGCAGCATGGCGTTCACGGCGAAGGGGTTCGCGACAGCACCGGTGGTGAAGGGATCTTGCGGGAGCGGAGTCGTCATAGGTTCGGCATGCTCGGCCGCAATAAAAGGGTTCATGAACGGGCTAGCTGTTGCCGAAGCGGCATCCGCCGTATCGTCCGTCGCAGATGCAGAAGGTTCCGACTCAAATGCGGTGGTGGCGGCATCGTCAGCTGGTACGGGTTCTGCGGGTGTGTCGGCGAGTAGGGTGGCCACGAATTGGGTAGCAAAGTCAGACGTCACGCTGGACTGAGCAGATGTGACGGTGACGCCTTGCTGGGCAAGCGCGGCAATCAGTTCTTTTGACGCCATGCCCAGGCGCTTAGCGAGGACGTGGACACGGATTTTCTGAGGTAAGTCTGCAAGTACAGCTTCTACCGTGGTGCTTTCTGGCAGCACACTATCTCCTTTACCTCCGGGCGCATCGGTACCGAGCGGCCACACAGAGGGGTGTATTGAAATATCGGATGGTCTCTTGGCCCAGTCGGCTGCAGTTCAGCTGCCATAAGCAGTGGTCGTCGGGGTGTGACGCTGCGCCGTTTCCAGGCGACGCCAGACACGGAAGGGAAACGCGGCTCGCCCCGAAAGGCGGCGCTGACACCTTAGAAATGTGATTGGCGACTCCCCTATTGTGTCACACAATGCCCCAATACACCGAAGCCGGCGCAAAAACGTCGAAACGTTCTCTACACCGGCTTCACACGGGAGATCTGATTGTGAGGGAAAAAGAAACGATTGAGAGTTGTTAGTCGAGCGGAAAATCCGGGAACCACGTGGAAATTTCCCGCTTAGCAGACTCTGGTGAGTCCGAGCCATGAACCAGGTTTTCACGGGTGATAAGGGCGTAATCACCGCGGATAGATCCGGCCGCGGCCTTGGCAACGGGGTCAGTTCCGCCGCACAGCTGGCGCCAGGCGGCAATGGCAGACGGGCCTTCCAAAACACCAGCAACAACCGGTCCAGAGGTGATGAAGTCCACCAGTGGCTGGTAAAAGTCCTTACCTTTGTGTTCGGCATAGTGCTGTTCGGCTAGCTCCTCCGAAACGTGGCGGAGCTCAAGGGCCGCAATCGTGAGGCCCTTGTTCTCAATGCGGCGAAGAACTTCGCCTACCAAGCCGCGCTTCACACCGTCCGGCTTGATCATAAAGAAAGTCTGTTCTGTCATATGCATATAGTAACGGAAAGCGGGTTATTCCCTAATAATCCGCGCTTCATCACTCATCCACAAGACATTCCTGAGCACCAGCCTAACGTGCAACAATGCTGTACTTCTCAGTTGTCCGATGGTGATTCGTCACCGTGTCGACACGTGCTGTCCAACGGAAGTTTAAGCAGGGGCTTTGCGGAATAGTGAGCGAGCTTCTCCCGCCGTCACCACACTGCCGGTAACAATGACCCCAGCCCCGCTCATCACACCATTCTCATCAATGTTCTCGGCTTCTACAGTCGCAAGAGCAATCGCATCCGCGAGGGTCGGCGCGGTATCAATCTGCTCGGCGTCAAAGACCTGCCGAGCGATTTCTGCGAGATCCTCAACTGGGAGGGTTCGCGGGCTGCTGTTGGTAGTAAGGATGACTTTGTCCAGTACCGGTTCCAGCGCCTCGAGAATGCCCCGGGCATCTTTATCGCCCAGAATGGCCAGTACACCCACTAACCGGTTGAACTCGAAGCACGTGTCGAGGGCGCGTGCGAGTGCCTTTGCCCCATGCGGATTGTGGCAGGCATCAAGCAACACGGTAGGAGCGGTACGCACACGCTCCAGCCGTCCAGGTGACTGAACCGCCTGAAATCCATTGTGCACTGCCTGGTCGTAGAGGGGCTTTTCGTAACTGGCCCCATAGAATGCCTCTACCGCCGCCAATGCCACTGCCGCATTCTCCGCCTGGTGCTCACCGTAGAGAGGCAGGAAAATGTCGTCATAGCTGCCGGAGAGACCCTGGATAGAGATCAGCTGGCCTCCCACGGCCGGCTGGCAGGCGGACACTTCAAACTCCAGCCCTTGCCGGGCAACCACCGCATTCGCCTGCACCGCCTGTTCCAGCAGAACATGCAGTGCGGTGGGTTCTTGGTGGGAGATGACGGCAACAGTCCCGTGCGGATTGTGAGGGGTGTTTTCCCCCTCAGTGGGCTTAATGATGCCCGCCTTCTCTGCGGCGATCTTCTCGATAGTGTCGCCCAGGTAATCCATGTGATCCATGCCGATCGGGCAGACAACCGCCACTTCGGCACGTGCCACCGACGTCGCATCCCAGCGTCCGCCCATCCCCACTTCTGCCACGACAACATCTACGGGAGTATCGGCGAAGCAGCAGTAGGCCATCGCGGTAAGCACTTCGAACTTGGTCATGCGTGGTCCGCCCTGCTCCACTGACCAGGCATCAACCATCTCGACGAAAGGTTTGAGGTCCTGCCATACCTCAACGTAACGGCGAGGGCTGATGGGGACACCGTCGACGCTAATGCGCTCGGTGGCAATCTGCAGGTGGGGGCTGGTGGTACGTCCCACTCGCTGACCCATGGCCCGCAGTAGGGCGTCAATCATGCGGGCTGTGGAGGTCTTTCCGTTGGTACCTGCCACTTGGATAACCGGCGCAGCCTGTTCCGGATGGCCCAACATATCCATCAACCGCTCCATACGGGAGAGGTCGGGTGCAATCTGTCGTTCTCCCCACCGGGTATCGAGTTCTGCCTCCACGGCAGCCAGGGCGGCAAAGTCCTCCGCGGAGGGTTTCTCTACCTGGTAGCTGCTGGGATCGTCTTCCTCGTCGTAGACGGTGAGGTCCGGGATGCTGTCACCGGTGTCGATGTCGATACGCCCGGTATAGTCACCGTACAGGTCCTCCCCCGAAATACTGTCGGTGTCGTCAGAGTCTTCCCCCACATGCGCCAAGTTGTAGGCGTCCAGAGCTTGAGCCAGCGCATCCATTTGTTCTTCGTCAAATTGGGAGAGGAGGTCCCGCAGATTCTGTTGAACCTCCGGTGTGAGCACGCCGTCTTCGTCCAGGAGCGGATTAAGACGCCGCAGCCCGAACGGGGCTTCAGGGTTGAACTCGTCATCATCCCCGTCAGACGCCTGGTCGACGATGCGTTCGGCAGCCGCCGCCAACGCGTCGAGATTGAGTCCCGACTCCCGGAACACGTATTCGGCGAGGGCATCAGCCGAGTCTGCTTCTTCTGTCGCTGCTACACGGGCAACCTCGTCAGCGTCGGCGAACTTACCCCCTGTCTGGCAGGCGCATGGCTCGTCTCGGTTCTGCTCATGGGCATGTCCTGCCATGAGGTTGCGATAGGCTTCTGCCTCCGGTAATGCAGCAGGGTTACCAGCGCGGAGGGAGGCTAGTGGATCATCGGCGTTGTAGACGTCACGATAGTTGAGGTTCTTCGGCAGATCGCTCATCGTTCTATGCTCCTCTAGGCAGTGGCGGTTCGCTTTATGTCCGGACAGTATGGTTAGTGCCCCGGTGTGGAGCCGGGGCAGCTAACGTAGCACTGTTCTGCTGGGTAGGCCTTACTTACGGGCTGGCAATGCTGCTAGGCGTTCGGTCAGGCGGGCAACTTCTGCTTCTGCAATCTCGCGGCGAGCCTTAATCTTGTCCACAACCACAGCCGGAGCCTTATCGAGGAAGTTCTGGTTGCCCAGTTTCTTTCCGGTGGTGTCGAGTTCTTTCTGAGCTGCTGCCAGATCCTTCTCGATACGTTTCCGTTCGGCTTCAACATCGACGGTATCGGAAGTGTCAAGCTCTACTACCACGGTGGCACGGGAGAGTCGGACTTCCAGCGAGGCGGTGGCGTTGAAGTCCGTGGCAGGCTCTTCTAGTCGAGCGAGTGAACGAACGGCTGCAACTTGGTTATCGAGATCGGCCGCTTCGGCGACGCCCACCAGGCGGGCGGGAACCCGCTGGGACGGCTTGACACCTTGATCGGCGCGGAAACGACGGACCTCGGTGACGAGTTTCTGCAGGTCTGTGATGCGCTGCAGGGCAGTCTCGTCGAGTTTCGCGGTGTAGGCGCCAGGCCACTCTGCGACCACCAGTGATTCCTCCCCAGTAAGGGTGGTCCACAATGCCTCGGTAACGAAGGGCATGACTGGGTGCAGGAGGCGCAGCAGGGTGTTCAGCACATGGCCGAGTACGACGCGGGTCGCGGGGGCGCTAGGCAGGTTATCCTCGGGGCGCCCCAGCTGGGCCTTGGCCAGCTCCAGATACCAGTCGCAGAACTCGTCCCAGGTGAAGTGGTAGAGCGCCTCGCAGGCTTTGGAGAACTCGTAGGCTTCCAGACCAGAGTCTACGTCGGCTCGCACCTGTTCGAGACGGTCAAGGATCCAGCGGTCCGCATCCGTGAGCTCAGCACGGTCTGGCAGCTCCCCTACTTCGGCACCATTCATGAGAGCAAAGCGGGTGGCGTTGAAGAGCTTGGTGGCGAAGTTGCGGCTGGCTTGGCAGTTGTCATCGCCCACCGGAATGTCAGCACCGGGGTTGGCGCCACGGGCGAGAGTGAAGCGCAGGGCGTCTGCCCCGAAGCGTTCTACCCAGTCGAGGGGGTCAATGCCATTGCCGAGGGACTTAGACATCTTGCGGCCGTGCTCATCACGCACCAGACCGTGGAGAAAGACGTCGGTGAAGGGAATGGGGCCGATGTCACCAGCGTCCTTGCCGGTGGCACCTTCTTTACCGACGAAGGTAGCGAACATCATCATGCGAGCAACCCAGAAGAAGAGGATGTCGTAGCCGGTAACGAGGACGTTCGTAGGGTAGAAGCGTTGGATATCTTCTGTACGGTCGGGCCAGCCGAGCGTGGAGAAGGGCCAGAGCCCGGAAGAGAACCAGGTGTCGAGCACATCGGGATCTTGTTCCCAGCCGGCCGGGGGCTCGTCGTCGGGGCCACAGCAGACGATTTCGCCATCGGGACCATACCAAATGGGAATACGGTGGCCCCACTTCAGTTGGCGAGAAATGCACCAGTCGTGCATATTGTCGACCCACTCAAACCAGCGAGGTTCTTGGGAAGCAGGGTGGATGGTGGTGAGTCCGTCGCGTACGGCGTCGCCAGCCATGGTGGCCAGGTCCTCCACTTTGACGAACCACTGCAGAGAGAGACGTGGTTCGATGGCTTCGCCGGAGCGCTCAGAGTGGCCGACGGAGTGAACGTAGGGCCGCACTTCCTTGACGATGCGGCCTTGTTCACGTAGTGCTTCGGTGAGCGCAGGGCGGGCGTCTTCGCGGCTCAGGCCGTCGAAGCGCGTGCCAGTATTGGCAATGTGGGCGGTAGCATCCATGATGTTGATCATGGGGAGGTTATGCCGCTGCCCCATGGCGAAGTCATTGGGGTCGTGCGCGGGGGTAATCTTGACTGCGCCAGTGCCGAATTCCATGTCGACGTAGTCGTCGGCAATGACAGTAAGGGTAAGATCGTCGCGTAACGGGTGCGGGAACACCTTACCCACCAGGTGCTGGTAGCGTTCGTCGTCGGGGTGGACGGCGATGGCGACGTCACCCAGCATGGTTTCGATACGAGTGGTGGCTACGACCAAGCTGTTGCCCTCTACTGGCTTTCCGTCTGCGCCAATCTCGCCGTAGGCAAAGTACACCAGTTCCCCTTCATCATCGGAGTATTTCACTTCGATGTCGGAAACGGCGGTTTGCAGCACCGGAGACCAGTTGACGAGTCGCTCGGCACGGTAGATATAGCCGGCATCGTAGAGGCGCTTGAAAATGGTTTGGACGGCGCGGGATAGCCCTTCGTCCAGAGTGAAGCGTTCGCGTTCCCAGTCGAGGCCGTCACCGATAGCACGCATCTGGGTACCGATCAGGCCACCGTATTCGCTCTTCCATTCCCACACCTTCTCCACAAATTCTTCGCGGGTGAGGGCATGGTAGTCGATGCCTTGGTCGGCGAGCTGCCGCTCTACCTTGGATTGAGTGGCGATTCCGGCGTGGTCCATGCCGGGGAGCCAGAGCACCTCATGGCCTTGCATTCGCTTGCGGCGGCAGAGGGCATCCATGAGGGTGTGGTCGAGGGCGTGGCCCATGTGGAGTTTGCCGGTGACGTTGGGGGGTGGCAGCACAATGCTGTAGCGAGGTTTATTGCTATTGACGTCAGCGTGGAAGTATCCGGCGTCTACCCACCGTTGGTACATGCTGGGCTCGACGGCGCGGGGATCCCACGATTTGGGGAGCTCGCCGGAGCGATCAACGGAGGTGGAAGGGGCATTCTGAGCGGAGTTTTCTACACTGGTCACGCTTGCAAGTTTAACGGTTTGCAGGGCTGCTTTCGAACTGGGGGCGCACGGGCGGCATGGCAGAGAAAAAGAGATGCACCCGGTGTGGGTACCGGGTGCATTCCAGGAGTTAATGGGCGGTCGGAAAACCGCGGTTGGCGACTAGTCGAGCAGGCCGAGTTCCTTGACTGCGGCGCGCTCCGCTTCGAGGTCGTCAGCGCTGATCTTCATGCGCTCAGCCTGCGCAGCGGAGATTTCCAGGCCCTCGACACGGTTCCAGTTGGTGCCGTCGGAGGTGCAGGGGACGCCGTACATGAGGCCCTCGGGGATGCCGTAGGAGCCGTCGGAGGGGAGGGCAACGGTAACCCAGTCGCCTTCGGCGGTGCCCTGGTACCAGTCACGCATGTGGGTGATGGCGCCGGTGGCGGCGGAGGCGGCGGAGGAGGCACCGCGAACCTCGATGATGGCGCCGCCACGCATGGCTACCCTGGGGATGAATTCGTCGGCAAGCCAGGCATCGTCAAACTTGTCGGCGGCTGCTTCACCGTTCACCTTGAGGTAGGTGACGTCGGGGAACTGGGTGTTGGCGTGATTGCCCCACACGGTCATGTTGGTGAGCGCATCGACCGGAACGTCGAGCTTCTTGGAGGCCATGGAGAGGGCGCGGTTGTGGTCGAGGCGCATCATGGCGGTGAAGCGGTCGTTCGGTACGTCCGGGGCGTAGTGGTTGAGGATGAGGGCGTTGGTGTTGGCGGGGTTGCCAACTACGAGGGCGCGGATGTCATCTGCGGCGTGGTTGTTGATGGCTTCGCCCTGCGGCTTGAAGATGGCGCCGTTTGCAGCGAGTAGGTCGGCACGGTCCATACCCTTACCACGTGGGCGGGCACCTACCAGGAAGGCAGTGTTAGCACCGTCGAAGGCCTGGTTGGCGTCATCGTAGATGTTGATGCCAGCGAGGAGCGGGAAGGCGGAGTCGTCAAGCTCCATGGCGACGCCTTCAGCAGCCTTGAGGGCCGGGGTGATCTCCAGGAGGTTCAGTTCGACGGGCTGGTCGGGGCCGAAAACGGCGCCTTCAGCGATGCGGAACAGCAGGGAGTACGAGATATTGCCGGCGGCACCGGTGACGGTGACCTTCTTGGGCTGAGTCATCTTCGGAAACACGTCCTTTCAGGATCCGAACTATGTTTTGTCGTCGATCAGTGGACTCACCTGGTGAGGGTGGAGTCGCGCGGTTCTAGTGTCTCACCATCTTGGTTGGTTTGCTAAGCGTCGTCGGAGGTGACCGACCTGAAATTGTGGGAAAAACCACATCGTCGCTTGGCATGACCAATGTTACCGCAGGTCACACAAGTATTTTCTGGTTTGGTGACGGGTTCGTGAACATTGAATATGCCCTACTGAACACCTTTTGTGAGGAACAACACAGCCCACTGCGCGCGGGGCAAAACCCGGCTGCAGTGGGCTGGTGAAACTACTATGAGGGCGGCTACCCGACGTTTTTCTCGATGGAGGTAATGTCGAGGCGTTGAATATGCGGAGCGGTCTTGTCCCGAACAGTTTCTTGGGTGATGGTGACCTTTTCCACGTCCTCTGCCGAGGGGATTTCGAACATTATCGGCATGAGGACTTCTTCCATGATGGCACGCAGACCGCGCGCACCAGTGGAGCGTTCCAATGCTTGATCCGCCAAAGCGTCCACGGCTTCGTCGGTAAACTCCAGTTCTACCCCATCCATCTCAAAAAGCTTCTGATACTGCTTGACCAGCGCATTTCGCGGCACAGTAAGAATAGCTTTAAGGGCATCCTTGTCGAGGGGCTCGACGGAGCCGACGACGGGAAGACGGCCGATGAATTCGGGGATAAGCCCAAACTTGCTGAGGTCTTCCGGCTTCACCAGCTTAAAGTAGTTGGTGGACTTGGTTTCTTCCTCGGTGACGAGGTCCGCACCGAACCCGACGCCCTTTTTACCAACGCGATCTGCCACAACCTTCTCTAGACCCGCGAAAGCGCCAGCAGCAATAAAAAGGATGTTGGAGGTGTCAATCTTGATGTAGTCCTGGTGTGGATGTTTGCGCCCGCCGTTCGGGGGGACGGAAGCGACGGTACCTTCCAGGATTTTGAGGAGGGCCTGCTGTACTCCTTCTCCGGATACGTCACGGGTGATAGAGGCAGATTCGGCCTTGCGGGAGATCTTGTCGATCTCATCAATGTAGATAATGCCTTTTTCGGCGCGCTTCACATCGTTATCGGCGGCGTGAAGGAGCTTTAGCAGGATGTTTTCGACGTCTTCACCGACATAGCCAGCTTCGGTAAGCGAGGTGGCATCAGCGATGGCGAAGGGCACGTTGAGCATACGGGCGAGGGTTTGCGCCAGGTAGGTTTTGCCACAGCCGGTGGGGCCAAGCAGCAGAATATTGGATTTGGCAATCTCTACATCTTCTTCGCGGGGACGTCGGCCGCCGAGCGCACGAATGCGCTTGTAGTGGTTATAGACGGCGACGGCGAGGACGCGCTTGGCGTCGTCTTGGCCCACGACGTACTTGTCGAGAAACTCGCAGATCTCCTTGGGGGTGGGCAGGTCGTTTCCGGTGGTGGTCTGGGTGGAGTCGTTCAACTCCTCTTCCAGAATCTCGTTGCAGACGTCAATGCATTCGTCGCAGATGTACACACCGCCACCGGCGATGAGTTTCTTCACCTGGCTCTGCTTCTTTCCGCAGAAAGAGCATTTCAGAACATCGCTTGAATCGCCAACATATGCCATCGGGCTCGGCTACTCCTTCGGGGTTCTGTAGAGGTGCGGGTCCGCAACTCGCGGTGGAGGGGTCGCGGCACTATTACTTTTACCGTAGTCGCTTCTTGTTAGTTCTTAGCGGAGGCTTTCCGGTAATCGAAGACGGTATCGATGATGCCGTAGTCTTTGGCCTCTGCGGCGGTCAGAATCTTGTCGCGTTCGGTGTCTTCACGCACCTGCTCAGGGCTGACGTTGCAGTGGCGGGCCAGAGTCTCTTCCATCTGGCGACGCACTCGCTCAATTTCACGGGCCTGAATTTCCAGGTCCGACACCTGTCCACGGATACCTTCAGTGGCCGGCTGGTGGATGAGGATGCGGGCGTTGGGGAGGGCGGCCCGCTTACCGGGGGTGCCGGCGGCAAGCAGTACTGCGGCGGCGGAGGCGGCCTGGCCCAGGCACACCGTCTGGATATCGGGCCGCACGTATTGCATGGTGTCGTAGATGGCCATCAACGAGGTGAAGGAGCCGCCCGGAGAGTTGATGTACATGGTGATGTCGCGGTCGGGGTCGAGTCCTTCCAGGACGAGCAGCTGCGCCATGATGTCGTTGGCGGCGGTGTCGTCAACCTGCGAGCCCAGGAACACGATGCGCTCTTCAAAGAGCTTGTTGTAGGGGTTGGACTCTTTGGTGCCGTAGCTGGAGTGCTCGATGAAGGAGGGGACGACGTAGCGGGCTTCGGGAAGCTGGAATCCGGTCATGGGTAATGTGCTCCTTTACTTCTCGGTGCCGGGAACGTGCTTGATGACGTGGTCGAAAAGGCCGTAGTCACAGGCTTCCTGCGCGGTAAACCACTTGTCGCGGTCAGAATCTTTTTCGATTTGCTCGACGCTTTGGCCGGAGTGCTGGGCGATAAGTTCGGCCATTTCCTTCTTCACCTTGGCAAAGTTTTCGGCCTGAATGGTGATGTCAGTGGCGGTGCCGCCCACGCCAGCAGAGGGCTGGTGCATGAGCACACGGGTGTGCGGCAGGGCGTAACGCTTACCGGGGGCGCCAGCAGTGAGCAGGAATTGTCCCATGGAGGCGGCCATTCCCATGGCGTAGGTGGCGACATCGCAGGAAATGAACTGCATGGTGTCGTAGATGGCCATGCCTGCGGTGACGGAGCCACCGGGGCTGTTGATGTACATGCTGATATCAGCAGTGGGGTCCTCGGCTGCCAACAGCAGCATCTGGGCACAGAGGCGGTTGGCAACCTCGTCATTAACTTCCGATCCAAGGAAGATAATGCGCTCTTTTAAGAGCTTTTCGAAGACTGAGTCGGGGAGATTCAATCCGTCGGCCATGGGTACCTGCTTTCTCCGTTTCTGGTGGGAAAAGATTCGCCGTCTATAGAGTAACGAAAACGGGCGCAGCCGGCTCGCGTGCTACGCCCGTGTTCGCTTTAAGATGGGGGTTTACTCTGCGTCGCTGGCGTCAGCGTCGTCAGAAGCAGAGGATCCTGCGACCTCCTGGAAGAAAACCATGAGATCTTCCAGGGAGTTGCCGTCGGTGTCCTTGGCGTCAACGTCACGCACTACCGCGAAGAGGGCCTTGTTGCGGCGCACATCGCTGAAGAGGTTGCTGAGCTGTCCCTGCTGCTGGACGAGCTTCACAAACTGCTCGGGGTCCATGTTGTTCTGCTTAGCCTGGGCAACCACAGCTTCAGTGAGGTCATCCTGGTTAATTTCGATGCTGCGCTCTTCTGCCAGGGCGTCGAGGAGCAGCCAAGAGCGCGTGGCGTCCTCAGCGGACTTCTTGGCGTCGGTGTAGAAGCTGTCGAGGTCGGAACCCTGGGATTCGAGGATGGACTTGAGGATGTTCTCGTCGCCACCGAACTGGGAGAGGATCTGCTGGATCTGACCCTGGGCCTGCTCTTCGACGATGCCTTCGGGGATCTCGAAGTCGGCTTCTTCGATGAGCTTGGCGAGGACAGCATCGCGCAGGTTGGAAGCCTGCTCGGACTTGGCAGCGGCGTCGGCACGCTTGGCCAGGTCGTCCTTGAGCTCCTCGAGGCTGTCGAATTCGGAGGCCATCTGGGCAAACTCGTCATCGAGTTCGGGGAGCTCCTGCTCCTGAACCTTCTGGAGGACGACGGTAACGTCGGCGGCTTCGTTGGCGTGGTCACCGGCGATGAGCTTGGAGGAGAAGGTCTTGCTTTCGCCAGCCTTCATACCAGCGAGGGCCTCTTCGAGGCCTTCAATGAGATCACCCTGACCGATGCGGTGGGACAGACCCTTGGTTTCGGCTTCCTTGACTTCCTCACCGTCGACGGAGGCGGAGAGATCGAGGGAGACGAAGTCGCCTTCCTGGGCAGCGCGGTCTACGCCCTTGAGGGTAGCGAAACGCTCGCGGAGGTCACTGAGGCCCTGCTCGGCGATTTCGTCGGCGGAGCGACGGGGATCCACGGTGATCTCCTTGCCGGCGAAGTCCGGCACGGTGATTTCGGGGCGGCAGTCCATCTCGGCGGTGAATTCGATGAAGTTGGGGTCATCGATCTTGGTGACATCAACTTCGGGAGTGGAGAGGGGCTGCACGTTGTTTTCGCTACATGCTTCTTCGTAGCGGCTCGGCATCATGTCGTTGATGACCTGCTCGAGCACTGCGCCACGGCCGACGTGGTTTTCGATCAGCTTGGCGGGAGCGTGACCCTTACGGAAGCCGGGGATGTTGACCTGCGCCGCGATAGTTTTGTAAGCCTTGTCGAATTCTTCCTTGAGCTCCTCGAAAGGAACCTCAATAGTCAGCTTCACGTGGGTGGGGGTGAGCTGCTCAACAGTGCTTTTCACGGAATTGTTCTCCTTGTTTATAGGGGTCACGTTGATGGAGTGAAGTTATTGGTCGGGATGACAGGATTTGAACCTGCGACATCGTGCTCCCAAAGCACGCGCGCTACCAAGCTGCGCCACATCCCGGGGCAACCCAACAGTACTTTTCAGCATGAAGAGTTCCTGCACCATCTTACGTGCAACCTCGCAATTTTTGTAACCAAGGTTTTCTCGGGTAGTCTTAGCAGGCACAGAAGTTATCTGTGGGGATGTCGTATAGTGGCTATTACCCCAGCCTTCCAAGCTGGAGACGCGGGTTCGATTCCCGTCATCCCCTCTCGTTCATAACAAAGCGCTGCGTTCCCAATGGGAAGCAGCGCTTTCGTTTTACTGTAGGTGTTCTCCGGTGAGTAGGGCGCTGGCGGGCGGCTTTCCCACCTATCGCCAGTACCCGTCACCTGTACTGATAACTCTCTACCTTTAGCACGGTGTGTGTACCAGAGCAGTTTCGGCAGAGCACTTTTGGCACAGAAATTATGGCTCAGTACTTCTAGCAGAGTAGGTCTGGCCGGTTATGCCGAGTTACTTCTGGCCCTTGTCCTGGTACTTCGCGTGCAGTTCAACAACGGAGCCCACCTTTGGCACCTGCAGGATGAGGTAGCCAACGATGCCTGCATCTCGGTTGTTCTTGAGGTACACCGGCTGTTTCATGCCGTAAGAGACTAGGGTCTGTTCCTTGGTGTAGGCGGGCAACGGCTTGCCTGCTTCCTTGGCGGCTGCTTGCTCGTAGCTAAGCCCACCGTTCTTCACATACTTATATGCACCCATGAGGGGTCGGGTGGGGGAACCACAGGTGGGGTCGACGGTAAGGAGGCGGTACTCCCCCACTTTCGGCAGTTCGCCGGTGATAGCGCAACCGTTACCTTCGCCGTCCTCGAGCACGCTGGAGGAGGTGACGACGGCCGCGGTGTTGGGGGCGGGCATGGGGATAGCGCCGGCCATACCGGTGCCGAGCAGGAGTGCACTGGTAGCTGCCGCGATGGCAGTGACGGTGCGGATGAGCGGGGTGGTGTGGCGACGCTGCATAGGGTCCTCCGGGAAGAGTGGTCGGTGGGCGGTGTGTGCCCTGCTTATGCCTGTTTTTGTGGTCTCAGTATAACGCACGCAAAGTTAGGGTGAGCTAATCAATACGCTATTCCGCATACGGATGCTCATGATAGAACGGAAGGAACAGCCGGTGGTGTCCACACCACCCTTCGTCCCCTATCCGGGGCCCACTGAGGAGGTTATTGATGACCCAACAGGATCTCACTCTAGATGCGCTACGCTCCCCACAACCCTTGGGTGAGCGTGCCGCTAATCGTTCCCGCTCCCCCAAGTCTTCGACGTTCGCCGAGTTCATGGGCAGCAACTGGGCACAACCTGCAAACAGCGGGGACTCTGGTGCTGTTGCCGCGGTGGCAGAGTTTTTGCCGGCGCGTCACGCGGCGGTGGAGCGCCATTATCCGGATACTGTGTTGGTTATTCCGGCGGGCTCGTACAAGACGAGGTCGGCTGATGAGGATTATCTGTTCCGACCTCACTCTGCGTTCGTGTGGGCAACGGGTCTGGGCGGCGAGTTCGAGCCGGATTCTGCAGTGGTGTTCTATCCACACGCCCAGGGGCACGAAGCGGTGCTATATTTCCAGCCTCCGGCATCCCGGTCTACGGATCAGTTTTATGCGGATTCGCGCTATGGCGAGTTTTGGGTGGGTGCCCGCCCAACGATCGCGCAGATGGAGGCGTGGACTGGACTAACCGTGCGCCCATTGACCTCCCTGGAGGCAGATCTGCGGGGTATTGAGGATGGCACGTCAGTTCGAGTGGTGCGTGGAGAGGATGCCACCATTGACGAACTGATTGCTCAGGTGGTGGGTGCCGAGCGTTGGGCGTCCACTGCGGATGAGGATAAAACCTTTGAAGTGTTGCTGGGCACTGTGCGCATGTGGAAGGACCAGTGGGAGGTTGAGCAGATCCGGCAAGCGGTGAACCTGACGGCCGAGTGTTTCGAGAGCGTCATTGCCTCCATCCCGCAGGCAGTGGGCCATCCGCGGGGTGAGCGTGTGGCTGAGGTAGCTTTCTCGTCTACGGCCCGGTTGGGTGGGCACGGCACGGGCTTTGACACTATTGTGGCTGCTGGCGCGCACTCGACAACGTTGCATTATATGGAGAATTCGGGCCCGGTGGCGGAGGGAGATCTTCTTCTAATTGACGCGGGCGCGGAGCTTGATTCCTTGTACACGGGTGATATCACTCGTACTTTCCCGGTATCGGGGACATTCTCGCCTAGTCAGCGGAAAGTGTACGAGGCTGTACTGGGGGCTAATGAGGCGGCGTTCCGGCAGGCTCAGCAGCCAGGCTGCAAGTACGGCGAAGTGCATGATGCGGCTATTCGTTTTTTGGCGGAGACGCTGGCTGAGTGGGGCGTGTTGCCGTGCTCTGTGGAGGAGGCGGTGAGTCCAGAGGGGCAGCAGGTGCGTCGCTGGATGCCGCATGGTACGGGGCACCATTTGGGTGTGGATACGCATGATTGTTCGGTGACTCCGCGGGAGTTTTATGTGGATTCTCCGTTGGAGCCGGGCATGGTTTTTACGATTGAGCCTGGCCTGTATTTCCGTGTCGATGATGAGCTGGTGCCGCCGGAGTTGCGCGGAATTGGTATCCGTATCGAGGATGACATTGTGGTGGATCCGGACGGGTCGGTGCGCCGGTTGTCTGCTGCTATTCCTCGTTCCGCCGATGAGGTGGAGGCGTGGATGCGGGAGGTGTGGGCCCGCTAGTACGGGTGTGCACCTGCATTGCTGGGCACGGTTGTCGTCATTCTTGACGAGTTGAGCTGGCTGTTGCTTTAACTTTGCATAGATGCTGTGGCGGATTTTTGGCATAGCACGATAACAGAGGGAGGCCCCGCCATTGTGGCGGGGCCTCCCTCTGTTATGCGGTTTTAGTTGCGCTTGGTCGTAGTGCTCGTGACCTTGGGCTCTTTGGTAGTGGTTGAGCTACTTTTAGAGCTGGTGGTTGGAGCGTACGGGTCGTCCTTGGTGATGGACGTCGTGGGATCAAGCTGGTCGAAGTCACGATTGTACGTGATCTTGTAGTCGGGATCCGGCGAGGGATTGACCTCATCCTTGTACTCGACGTCATCGGGATCGAGTTGGTCGGGGATACGGTTGGGGTCGTGGCGCTGGATCATGGGTTCGCGCTCAGGAACATCAGTGTTGAGGTTCTCGTAGTCAGGTTTGAAGAAGGGGTTGGCAAACGGCAGCACCCACTTGTTGAAAAGGATGATGTTCGGCCCCTTGGGGGCTTCGTAGAGACCCTTCTTCTTCGCCAGTGCGGCGTCGTCTTTCATTTGGGCGGGGTCGCGTTCCCACTTAGCCTGACGATGGCCCTTATCCTCTGCGAGGCACACGGATTGCGTAACCTTCTGTCCCATGGGTAGCAGCACATCACCAGCGAAGAAGATGGTGGGGTTCGGGTCACCAATGAGATCCCACTTCAAGCCGATGAGTGTGATGAGCTTGATGAACTTGGACTTGGGGAACAAGCGACCGAAAACCGGCAGGTCACCCAGAGTGGTAATCATTTCCTCAGGCTTAACGATAGCTTCGGGATCAGGAGCCACGCTAATGGGGATAGACCCAAACCACGGAATAAGAATTCCGAAGTCAATCCAGGGTAGCGGGAAGAGGGTTACCTGCAACGAAGGGCGGGGATAAAGGGTGTCCTCATTCTCAGTAACCTCAGAATGCATGGCATCTGTGATACCACATAGAGCCAGCCATCCCGCGATCGCCGAAGCTGCCGGTACAGTTGCTTCAGGAGCAGTCAAGCCCAAAGCAATGGACGCTGCTACCAACTCGGGTGCCCACGAACCGGTTAAGAGACCTGCGTATACTGCGTCACATGCAGCTGTACTTGCCGGGTTCTTAAGAACAGCCGTCGCAATGCCTTTACGAATAGCTTTATCAATTCCCTTCGAGGCGCCATTGATCACTGCTTCCATGATCGCCTTGGTGATGGCCCACATAATCTTGGCGATGATCTTCGCGACCGCGTTCGACACAATCGCAATGTCCGCAGCATTATCGACGGTGATCTCGCCCAGCGGCACCCATTGATATGCGCGGCCATCTACAACACCGAGTGCACTACCACCTACATAGGTGACGACCGGATTGTTGATCAGACCAATGAGACCACCAATCTCGGAAGCTTTCAGTGGAATGAGAGCCTTATTGACCTTGATCTCTTCCATTCGGAAAAGAACAACCTGTGCAACTTGGTCAAAGAGATGACGGTACTGCGGCTTAATATCCTTGCGCATGATGAGGGTGGTGCGCTTACCGATCCGGCGGAAGTTCATCTCCGAGAGCGGAGGGCAGTCCTCGTCGGCAACCTCGACATTGTCGAGCGGCTCTTCCAGCTGTCGGACACCATCAGTGATGTCCTTCGGCAGCCAGGCCGGCAGATCATGGTACTGGTAGTTGCCGGGGTTGGAGCGGGAGTTCGCCTTCGAGAGACAGTTCGTCTGCAGCTGTTTCTGGATGAAGTTACCCAGACCCAGCACAATCTTCGGACCCCATTCCAACGTCTTCTCAACAGGATCAGTCAGACCACCAAGTTTGATGCCCAGAATCGTCGCCTGAATAATGGACGGGAAGGTCTCGTTGTACCACTGACCGTAGATCTGGATCCAGTAGAACCACCACAGCACCGTCTCAATCGCTTCGTTGATGGTGATGTCCTGGACCGACACGGTCGAACGCCAACCACCGTCACGGGCCTTCAGCAGAGCACCAACCAAGTAGTTCACGCCATGGTCGTCGAACTCGCGGGCCGGACCCGTCAGCTGAGTTGCCGGATTAGAGACAATGAGGGTCGGCAGCTGGACGTAGTTCATTGCCGTCTCTAGCATCCGGACCTGCTGGTCGAAGACCTTCATCGAGGCCTTATCCTTGATAAGCTTGCGCAGCTGATCCTCAACAAGGTGCGCCACACCACCGAAGGTCAGATCGTCAGAGGTTTCACAGTACAAACCCTGAGCTTCTGCAGCGGTCTGGGAAGTGTGCTTGCCGGTATAGACAATCTCACCATCTTTATTGCGGATAGCTTCGCGGCCCTCGGCCTCAGCATTGGGGTCTTCCGGCTGAGTGGTCGTAATGGAAGCCTTCGGCGCGTCAAAAAGATCACGCAGATGATTGATGGACGTCACCGTCGAGGCGGGAGCCTTCGTGCTGGTGGCTTCGTCAGACTTTCCGCCAAACAGCCCGTCCAGGAAGTTCTTCTTGGAGGTAGAGGTAGCGGTGCTCGTCTCCGAGCTGGTCGGTGCGGCAGAAACAGCGGGCGCCAGTGCAAACACCATGCTGCTAGCTACCAACAGACTGGTAGCCGAGGTGGCGAGTGCACGCAGGCGATTCCGAACGCGGGAAGACATAGACAAACCTCATTTAGACGCAATACTGCTACCAAAACTTTATCTGAGTTCTCGGGATAAAAAAACATGGCGCTTTCAAGTAATTCGCAGTTTTAACCCGTTCGGTTTAATCAATCTGTCCAGCTTTTCTAGATTTTTTGATAAATAGGAAAACTGAAACCTTTCTACCTGCATAAACAATTTATCCACCTGGCGCGATACGACATCTAGTGGCGAGAATTTTGTCTACCAATTCACGAGAAATTTGCTTCAGTTTCCGTGCTCACGTCCAACTTCTCACAGGTTATTTCCAGACTCTTTCTCGGTATAAAAAACCGGGATGTTCCCGCCGTGCGGAAGGAACATCCCGGAAAAAGTTACCGAATCTATACCTTTTGTGGTTCAGGGGCGCCTTCGTTGATCCCTGTCTCCTCATACTTGGACAGGATGTCGATACGACGCTGGTGGCGTTCTTCTTCAGACCACGGCTGTGCAATAAATGCATCCACCATTTCCATCGCATCTGCCTCTTCAGTGAAGCGACCGCCGAGGCTCATCACCCGTGCGTTATTGTGCTCGCGCGCCAACTTGGCAAGCTCCACATTCCACACGAGGGCACAACGGATGCCCTTCACCTTATTAGCCGCCATCTGCTCGCCGTTGCCGGAACCGCCCAGCACGATGCCGAGAGCTCCCTCATCGTCACGGACGTGCTCCGCACAGGAGACACAGAAGGCGGGGTAATCATCAAGGGCGTCATATTCGTGGGCGCCACAGTCCACGACCTCGTGACCCTCTTCCTTGAGATGGGCCGCGATGGCATTCTTCAAATCAAAACCGGCATGGTCGGAGCCAAGATAAATTCGCATAGCTTCAGCTTAATGGGGGCCAGGCAAGCGAAAAGCCGAATCAGGGCAAAAAGCCCCAATTCGGCTTTGGGTGGCAATTGGTCAACACCATAAAAGTGCTGTTGCCCAGTGTTTCGCTACTAGGTCATTACCCTGCAAACGACCTCGGAAAAGCGGTGTCTAGAAGTCAAAGACAGGGGATTCCGTGCGGGATCGCTTGAGTTCGTAGAAGTAGGGGAAGTTTGCCAGTGCGACTGCCCCGTCAAACATCTTCCCGGCTTCCTCACCCTTCGGAACACGACTGATGACCGGTCCGAAGAAGCCAACACCGTTCACATGAATGCACGGGGTACCCACGTTATCCCCCAGCGCATCCATGCCGGCATGGTGCGAAGCCCGCAACTCCTTCTCGTAGGGTGTCTTGTCCCAATGCTCCATCAAGGTGGTGGGCAGTCCAACTTCCACTAGAGCTTCCTCAACGGCGTCTTTATCCTGAATACGCCCACCATTGTGAAAGCGTGTACCAATAGCGGTGTAGAGGTCGGCGAGGACGTCTTCCCCATGTTCCTGTGCTGCGGCGTTGAGCACACGGACAGGTCCCCACGTCTTGTCGATATGTTCCCGGTAGTTGGGGTCAAGATCGCGACCCTCATTGAGAACACCCAAGCTCATCACATGGAAGCCTAGGTCGAAGTTGCGGACTTTGTTTGCTTCGAGGATCCAGCGCGACGTAAGCCAGCACCAGGGGCAGGAGGGATCGAACCAAAAATCTACGCGGGTCTCAGACATAGTGGCCTTTCTGTCGGAGGAAAGCACAGTGCTCTTTCACTTGGTGGCAACCAATGGAGGTCTACGTTTATTCCGGAAATAGCACTGACCCCACCTGCTGCCAGGTGGGGTCAGTGAGGGTTCTGCGTTCTACCGCAAGGAATTACTTGTAGTAGGAGGCGTACTTGCCCTTCTTGTCGATCAGGCCTTGAGTCCAGCCGAGCCACTTAAGCGGCAGACGCTGGGCATGCAGGTCCATGATTTCGAGGTAGTTACCATCCGGGTCCTTGAGGAAGCACCAGTGGGTACCAGCAGTGGCCTGAATGGGGGTCATAAACTCGACACCCTTTGCTTCGAGCTCAGCCCGAAGCTTCGGCACATCGCGGACAGAGATGCAGGCGTGGGTGAAGCCAGGACGGTTCCATTCGCACTTCAGCTTCTCCTGCTTGGGGGTGAATTCGAAGATTTCGAAAACACCGCCGTCCGGGGTACGGAGGAAGCCAAGACGAGTGCTCAGGCCAGAGCCTCCGTAAAGGTTGGACATGGGCTCCAGGACGGAGTTGTCCAGGGTCTGCTCGCTGACGAGCAGACATCCGAACATCTCGTGGTACCACTTAACAGCGGCTTCGAAGTCGCTGACGGTGAGACCAGCGTGCATAAGTCCGTATACTTTGGGGCCTTTAAAGGGGATTCTCACTTTGCGTAACCTCCGATGGTGAGAAGAAGGTCGCCGAAGTCTGCACCGTACTCGGGGGCACCGAACATGAGAATACGTCCAGCGGTGGTGGCCTCAAGCATGTCGTCGATCTCCAGAAGGGTGCCGAGGGCACTGGGGACGGAGTCGAAGGACAGCTCGAAGAACGGGCGAGAACGCTTGTAGTAGCCGCGAGATGCACGGGTACGGCCACCCTTGACGCGCACGTAGGCGGCCAGGTCGGGCTTACCCTGCACAGACAGCTGGTACACGCGGTCGGGCTGTTTCTTTGCCCACTTCTTGAACTTCGGATGTCCGGCCTTGTTGAGCTGGGAAATACCAGTGGTCAGCAAGTAGAACATCAGCTTGGTGAGAAGTGCAGCTTCGTCCGGATCCTCCGGGGGCTCAGTGGCGCCCATCAGCTTGGAGAGGACGAGCAGCGTGCCGATCGTCTTCACCAGCAGTTGGGGCTTCTTGAGCGCTCCGTGGAGCTTGGGAAGTGCGAGTCCACCGGTGAAGAAGGTGACGAGATCTTCACGGCTCTTGAACTCGATTTCAAAGTCGGGATAGTCGGTGGCGGACAAGCGGGGCTGCAGAGCTCCATCGGTGATTTCAAAGTGCATGGCGTCCTTCTGCACACCATTCACGTTGAATTCACCATCCGGGGCGCAAGCACTGATCTGGACAGTACCGTTGGTACTCCCCCAGAGCTTGG
The DNA here is from genome assembly GCF_947252745.1 of uncultured Lawsonella sp. Classification (NCBI taxonomy): domain Bacteria; kingdom Bacillati; phylum Actinomycetota; class Actinomycetes; order Mycobacteriales; family Lawsonellaceae; genus Lawsonella; species uncultured Lawsonella sp. The sequence goes on from NZ_CAMXWW010000003.1 coordinate 221,841, forward strand.
TCAGGCCCGGCTTACCTTCAACGAGCGGCTTCAGAGTAGGCAGAACCGCCTTCAGGAAGACGGTCGTTGAATACCGAGTCTTGTCAGCATCGCTCATTCTTAGACCTCATCATCCCAGTCGTCGTCCTCTTCGACCTCAATCTTCATGAGTTCGCGAACGGTGTTAATGATGCCGTTCTCGTCAAAGCCGTAGTAGGACATCAGGTCTTCCGGCTGGCCGATGATGGACCAGCAGTCCGGGATACCCAGCTTCTTGAAGGTGAAGCCCTTGCCGGTGGTGGCGGCGACATCGGCAACTGCGGAGCCCATACCACCAATGATGTTGTGGTCTTCCACAGTAACGATGCGGCGGGTCTCACCGACAGCAGCCTTGATGGCCTCTTCGTCGAGCGGCTTCAAGGAGTACAGGTCGATCACGCGAACAGACAGGCCGTCCTCGTTCTTGAGGAAGTCGGCAGCCTGTACGGCACGCCACACGCCAGCACCGCAGGCGATGATGGTGAGGTCAGTGCCTTCACGGAGCGTATTGGAACCACCGATACGGAAGTTCTCAATGGGCTCTTCGTATACAACCTGGTCGAAGCCGCGGTTGATACGAATGTAGACGGGACCATCGTGCTCGTAGGCAGCTTCCACAGCCTGGGCGGTGGACATACCGTCGGCGGGGTTGAGAACGACCATGCCTGCGAAGGAGCGCATGATGGCGATGTCCTCTGTGCAGTGGTGGGTCGTACCTGCCTGGCCGAAGGAGGTGCCAGTGTGGGTGGCGATGATCTTGACGTTCTTCTGGTTGTAGCAAATGTCCGTGCGGACCTGCTCGCATGCACGCATAGAGGCGAAAGCGGCGAAGGTAGACACGAACGGGGTGAAGCCGGCGGAGGCGAGACCGGCAGCGATGCCCATCATGTCCTGCTCAGCAATACCAACGTTGAAGAAGCGCTCGGGGAACTTATCGCCTAGCAGACCAATCTTGGTGGACTTGGCGAGGTCGGCGGAGAGGCCGACGATATCCTCATGCTCGGCAGCAAGTTCGGTGAGAACGCGACCGTAAATTTCGGCGGTGGACAGGTCAACCTGGGCCTGTGCCGTATAAGTCATACCAGCCATTGCGTTAGGCTCCCTTCACTGCTGCAAGCCGCTGCTCGTGGTAGCGGTTAAGGCTATCGAATGCTTTATCTGCCAGATCCGACGCGAATGCACCGTAGTGCCACTTGTAGTCACCGGCGATGAAGTCAATGCCGCAACCCTTGGTGGTGTTGGCAATGATGGCGGTGGGCTTCCCCTTGACTTCGCGGGCCTTGGCGAAGGCGTCGACGATTTCGGGAATGCTGTTGCCGTTGATTTCGATGACCTCCCACCCGAAGGCACGCCACTTGTCGCCGAAGTTCTCCAGCGGCATAACGTCTTCGGTCGGGCCGTCCATCATCAGCTTGTTCCGGTCAATAATGGCGACCAGGTTGTCTAGCTTGAACTTGGCGCCGGCCATAGCGGCTTCCCAGTTCGAGCCTTCGTCGGATTCACCGTCACCCAGCAGGGTGTAAGTGCGCCATTTCTTGCCCGCCAGCTTGGCGCCGAGGGCCATGCCCACGGAGATCGGCAGGCCGTGGCCGAGCGAACCGGTGGAGATTTCAACGCCGGGCACCATGTGTGAACAGGGGTGCATACCCAGCGGGGACTCGGTGTGGTTGTAGTCTTCCAACCATTCCTTGGGGAAGCAGCCCTTGTCAGCAAGAACAGGGGCGAAACCAACGCCGATGTGGCCCTTCGACAGCACGAAGCGGTCGCGATCCGGGTCGTCTAGTTTCTTACCATCGAAATTCATCTCGTTGTAGTAAAGAACCGTCAAGACGTCCATTGCCGAGAGCGAACCACCGATGTGACCAGACCCTGCCCAGATAACCGTCTGAAGGGTAAGCTTCCTGAGCTCGGAGGCCTTGTCTTCGAGCCGCTTCCATTCGGCTTGATCCAACGCCATGTGACATCTCCTTCCGAGGAGTTGATAAGCGCAACACGGACTGGCAGGGGCTCCGCGGATCCTCCCTCGCTAACGAAGGATTCCCACTCACAAAAACGAGAATGCCCGTCCGATCGCACAATTAAACTAATTGGAGCTGACTCCTAGGCTACCGAGGGCTAAAGCAAAATTTTTGGATCTGGAAAAGCTAGCCCGCTGTTCTTGGAAAGAAGTGGAAACAACCAGTTCAGAGCCTATGTTGCTTTATTAAATGTTGCCGAGTGTTTCCGCTAAAAGATGGGGCTCGTAACCCCCTACTGACATTGCAGGATTGAACAACTAGAGTCTCCACTAAAGCGATTGAATTACCAATTTCTCGCTTTTCTTAGGTTCGACCCCTATTAACTGAAAACACCCTAAAACACATCTGTGACGATCACATAAAAGTGCTTCTACACCCGTCACAGAAGCCCACCACCCATCTACTGAGGAGCAACTCCGTGACGTCATTCAACTTGACCCGAGAAACCGCCGCCGACCGCGCCGCACACCTCACCGTCACCTCCTACACCATCCACCTCGACGTCACCCAACCCACCACCCAGCCCGACACAGCAGCAAACGACGCACTCACAGACGCCCCATCTGGGATCTCCCCCCTCACCCACTTCCGCTCCCACACAGCCATTCAGCTCGACTGCCTCGCCCCCGGTTACTCCACGTTCCTCGACCTACGCGGTGCACACATACTCTCCGCCACCCTCAATGGTGAACCCCTCGACGTAGACGCCTACAACACCACTCTTTCCGCTGCCGGAGAAACCGGCGAAAACGGGCTACCGCTCCCCTCCCTCGCCGATCACAACACCATTGTCATCGACGCCTGGTGTCGCTACTCCACCACCGGGGAAGGCCTCCACCGCTCCGTCGATGCCGCAGACGGCACCGTCTACCTCTACAGCCAATGCGAACCCGCCGACTCCAAACGCGTCTTCGCCTGCTTCGACCAGCCCGACCTCAAAGCCCCCATCGACCTCACTGTGACGGCTCCCAGCAGCTGGCACATCATCAGCAATAGCAGCATCGACAGCTCCACTACTGCCATCTCCCCCATCTTTGGCGAAGACGAAGCCATCACCCACCACTTCCAGCCCACCAACCCACTCTGCCCCTACCTCTTCGCCCTCTGTGCAGGTCCCTACCATCAATGGAGCGACACCTACCAGTGGACCGGAGAAGACGGCACTACCCTCACCATTCCGCTCAACCTGTACTGCCGCGAAACTCTCGCCCCCTACTTCGACCCCGAGAACATCTTCGCCCTCACCAAGGGTGGCTTCGACTACTACCACCGCACTTTCGGCATCCTCTACCCCTTCACCGGCTCCTACGACCAAGTGTTCGTCCCCGACTTCAACGCCGGCGCTATGGAAAACGTCGGCTGCGTCACCTACCGCGAAGACTACGTCTTTCGCTCCCACGCCACCGCCTGGAAATATGAGCGACGTGCCGATACTGTCCTGCACGAGATGGCACACATGTGGTTCGGCAACCTCGTCACCATGCAGTGGTGGAATGATCTCTGGCTGAACGAATCCTTCGCCAGCTGGGCGAGCGTCATGGCTCAACTCGGCTCCACCAAGTACCACACCGCCTGGACCACCTTCGCCTCAACCCAGAAAAACTGGGCCTACCGGCAAGACGACCTCCCCTCGACTCACCCTATTGCCGCCAGCATGGAAAACCTGGAAGAACTCGACGCCAACTTTGATGGCATCACCTACGCAAAAGGCTGTGCTGTCCTCAAACAACTGGTGGCCTACGCCGGCCTGGAGCCCTTCCTCAAGGGCCTGCGTGACTATCTCCGCGCCCACTCCTACAACAACGCAACGTTCCAGGACCTCCTCGATGCAGTCAGTGGATACTGCGACAAGGATTTTCATGCATGGGCTGAAGCCTGGCTCACCACCACCGGACGCAACACCCTCTCCCTCGACTTCGACATCACCACCTCTGCCGAGGAACAGAATCTCGCTGACATCGACGCAACTGTGGACGACCAATCCGCCCGCTACAGCTCCGTCACCCTCCACCAAAGTGGCGCTGCACCCGGCAGCGGCGAACTACGCCCCCACCGCGTCGGTGTGGGCGTCTACTCGTTAGCCCCAGTGGGCAGCACCGGCGGAACCTTGGCAAGCAATACACATACCAGTGCAGACACCTCACTCACTGGAGATGTGGCTGGCGAACTGATTCGTACCCACTACATCGAAGTGGACCTCGACGATGAGTGGACCACCGTCCCGGGCCTACAGAACATCCCCCAAGGGGCCCTTCTCCTCCCCAACGACGAAGACCTCACCTACTGCCAGATCGAACTGGATGCCCAGAGTGTGGACACTGTCGTCGAGCGTGTTGAGGACATTGTGGACCCGCTCGCTCGCACCCTCTGCTGGGGTGTGCTGGAAGAGATGACGATGCACGCCACCCTACCCGGATCCACTCTGGTGGAGGTTATTGCCCGGGCAGTCGAGGCAGAGCCGGAGCTTCCAGTGGCGGAGCACCTCATGGCTCGGGCAGTGCAGGTGCTGCGATACTTCACCGATCCTGCTTGGGCAGAGGCAGAGGGGTGGGCACTCTTGACGGACGCGCTACTCACCATTGCCCAGGACCCGCAGTTTGGTGCTGACCAGCAGCTGATAGCTTTCACCACCTTCTGCCAATGCAAGCTGCAGGAAGATCAGGTGGCGCTGCTACACGAGGTGTGGACGGCGAACTCGCTGACACCGGCGGATATTGAGGGCTTGGAGCTGGATACCGACCTGCGATGGACTGTGCTGACGGCACTGGCTGCCCACGGGGCTGCGACACAAGACGACGTGGATGCGGCGCTACGTGCCGACAATACCAGTATGGGTGTACGCCGGGCACTGACAGCAGGGGCAGCGCTGCCTACTGCGGACAATAAGGCTGCCGTATGGAAGAAGCTTTTCGCGGTGGAAGGCGAGCTGACAGGCAACTGGTCCATAGTGGCACTCTTGGATGGTTTCGCATGGGCTGGCCAGGACGCGCTGGTAGCTCCCTTCGCACAGCGGTATCCGGCTGATTTGGTGCGCCTCTGGGAGAAGCGTGGCGGTGAGGTAGCTGCTACTGTGACGGAACGAGCGTTCCCGTTGTGGGGTAATCCCGCGGAGGTGAGGCAGCTGGTTGGAGAACTGCTGGAGAGTTCCACGACATTGCCGAGTGGTGCCCAGCGGTTTCTGCGTGAGGGGCTTTTTGACCTCGCTCGTGCTCAGCAGGGGCGTGCACTGGACAGTTCTCTAAGTGACGACAGCGTGGATTAACCGGTCCGTGGCTTCTAGGGCCGTCGTGGGCATTCCTAGTAGCGCGGCTCCACCGCCAGCCAGAATGGTGTAGCCCCAGCGTCGTCCATGCGCATGCGTATATGGGTGGTGACGGTGCTGGGGTTACTTTCTGCCATGATGAAGTGTCTTCCCAACCGATGGGCGACCACGCCAGTGGTGCCTGATCCCGCAAATACGTCCCACACATAGTCACCGGGTTCTGTGGCGGCGTTAATGATTCGTTCTAGTAGAGGCTCGGGTTTTGGAGTTGCGAATTGAATGTCATCCCCAAATTTTTTGCGCAACTGTAGTTTTGCTGAGTCTGAGGAGCCAACTTCGCTTGCTGGCCAAATTGTTTTGAGCTTCTTGCGGCGACCTGGGTGCATCCGGTCAATCTGAAAGATATCGAGGCGAGTGCCTTTCCTGCCACGGACGTTACGGGCCAGTAGTTCGTCGGGTCTCTCGGCGACGGTAGGTGCAGACCAGCGCCATACGGCGGGCTGCAAATCCCCAAACACAGGCATAATTTTCTCGGCGCCGGCAAAGGGGGAGATACGCACGGCCCCGGTGTCAGGGTTGGCGTAGAGCGGGTAGCTCATAGTGTGAGCGGTGACGGGGTTGAACTTTTTATTGGTGTTACGCAAAGGAAGTAGCCGATAGCGCCCTTGGCTATCTTCATAGGGGAAATCTTGGGGGTCGACGGAACCGGTAATCCCCGGTTCAAGGGTGAGCCGGCTGGCATCTTTGGCGTATACCAGGAGGTAGTCGTGGCAGGCAGCGAAGAAACGATCGAGCTGTCGTCCTTTAGGGTTGATCTCCACAACAATCTGGGCAATAAAGTTCTCCCGCCCAAAGATCTCATCGAGAAGTACACGGGCATAAGGCATTTCAGAGTCATCGAGGTGGACCCAGATACTTCCGCTCGGGGCGAGGGCATCCCGCAGCGCGGTGAGACGAGTATGCATCATACCCAGCCAGAGATGGTGGTCTAGCCCGTCACTATAGTCAGTGAAAATCGTGCCAGTGTTGTATGGCGGATCGATGTAGACGAGTTGGGGGGCGCGGAGCCCCTCAAGCGCTGTGAGGTGTTGGATCGCGTCGTAAGCGTCACCACAGATCACCATATCCGGGGTGTCGTCGCCCGCATCGAGAGCCGCACGGAGGATACGCGGAGTGGCTTGGGCCGCGATCACTTCCTCAGCAGGTGTGTCTGCCGTGGGCGTTTGCGCACCGATTCCCGCCGCTGTGGTCAGTTCCACCGCTGCAGCTGGGCGGTGCTGGAACAACGTAAGCGGTGCATTAGGGAGACAGGAGTCAGGGTTAACCGCATGATAATGTGTGTGCCCAGCAATGATGATATGTGAACGGTTATCCCAGCTCAGCGTGGGGTTTTCGGAGTGTTGGGTGGTCACTGATCACCGTCAGCAGCGGCTTGATACTCGGTGAGCATAAGTTGGAGTGCCGGTTCGAGTTCCACCTGGCGTCGGGAGTCGAAATCGAAGGCAACCAGCACACAGTCCACCACGGCAACGACGTCGCCTCGCTCGTCACGTAGCTCGTGTCGGAGTGTATAGCTGCTCGCTGTGACAGCTTGCACCGTCAATTCGACCTTAACCTGCTCCATGCCGAAGAGGAGTGGCTTGAGGTAGTCCACTTCGAGGTGACGTACCACCATTGGCGGAGCGGTGAAGCCTCGCCGAATCCACGTGTCCTTGACGAAGCGGAGACGCGCTTCGCGGGCAAGCTCAATGTAGGTGGTGTCAGTGACTTCACCTGATTGATCGAAGTCACTCCACCGGATTTCTAGCTCACAAGAGTAGTTTCCTGCCCGGTTCGACATGGTGGTACTCCCTTCTGCCAAGGACCCGTGGATGGTGTGCGATGGCTAATCGCGGGTGAGTTTGCGGTAGGTGACGGAGTGCGGGCGGGCCGCGTCTTCACCCAGTCGCTCGATCTTGTTTGCTTCGTATCCTTCGAAGTTTCCTTCGAACCAGAACCACTGTCCTTCTTCGACGTTGCCCTCCCAGGCGAGGATGTGGGTACAGGTGCGGTCCAAGAACCAGCGGTCGTGGGAGATCACCACGGCGCAGCCAGGGAACTTGGTGAGGGCATTTTCCAATGAGGAGAGGGTCTCCACATCGAGATCATTGGTTGGTTCGTCGAGGAGGATCAGATTGCCACCCACTTTTAGGGTGAGTGCCAGGTTAAGACGGTTACGTTCACCACCGGACAGCACACCGGCCTTCTTCTGCTGGTCTGGTCCTTTGAACCCGAATGCGGAAACGTAGGCGCGTGACGGCATCTCGTTCTGGCCGACGACAATGTGGTCGAGCCCATCGGAGACGACCTCCCACACGGTCTTGTTGGGGTCAATGTGTTCGCGGTTCTGGTCTACGTAGGACAGCTTCACGGTCTCGCCTATGCGGACTGTACCGGAATCCGGCTTTTCTAAACCCACGATGGTTTTGAAGAGGGTAGTCTTACCGACACCGTTCGGGCCGATAACCCCAACGATGCCGTTGCGCGGCAGGGTGAACGAGAGGTCCTTGATGAGCACACGCCCGTCGAAACCCTTAGTAAGGTCGTCGACCTCCACCACCACATTGCCGAGACGTGGAGGGGTGGGAATCTGAATCTCTTCAAAGTCGAGCTTCTTGTACTGCTCAGCTTCGGCTGCCATCTCTTCGTAGCGTTGCAAACGAGCTTTCGACTTGGCCTGCCGAGCCTTCGCGCCGGAGCGTACCCAGGCCAATTCTTCCTTCAGACGCTTTTGCAGTTTGGCGTCCTTGCGGCCGGCAACCTCCAAGCGTTCTGCCTTCTTCTCCAAGTAGGTGGAGTAATTGCCCTGATAGGGGTAGAGGTGGCCACGGTCAACTTCGCAGATCCATTCAGCAATGTGGTCGAGGAAGTAGCGGTCGTGGGTAATGCACAGCACGGCGCCCTTGTAGTCTTGCAGGAACTTCTCCAACCACGCGACAGATTCGGCGTCCAGATGGTTAGTGGGCTCGTCGAGAAGGAGCAGATCGGGGGCTTGCAGCAGGAGGCGGCAGAGGGCGACGCGACGCTTTTCGCCACCGGAGAGCTGCGTTACCGGGAATTCCCCCGGAGGGCAGCGGAGCGCATCCATGGCCTGGTCGATACGGGAGTCGATTTCCCACGCATCCGCATGGTCGAGTTTCTCCTGTAGTACGCCCATTTCCTCCATGAGTTCATCGGAGTAGTCGGTGGCCATTTCCTCGGCGATCTCGTTGTACCGTTTGAGGTTTTGCATGACCTCGCCAAGACCATCTTCTACGTTTTCGCGGACGGTTTTTGCTTCGTCCAGCTGTGGTTCCTGCATGAGGATGCCGACAGTGGCCTCCGGGTCTGCAAAAGCATCGCCGTTGGAGGGCTGGTCAATTCCGGCCATGATCTTCAGAATGCTGGACTTACCGGCGCCGTTAGGGCCGACAACACCAATCTTCGCACCGTGGTAGAAGGACATGGTGACGTCATCCAAGATGACCTTCTCACCAAAAGCCTTGCGCACATTACGCATGGTGTAGACGAACTCTGACACGAATCAACCTCTCCTGCTGGGGTATCTAACGTGCCTAGTCTACCGTTTCTGCAGCATCCTCAGGAACGGACATGCCTGCTGTACTGCCACAGTAGCGCAGATCGGACCCAACTGTGGTGGCGGTGAGCTTTACCACCGTTACCGGTCGCTCCGCACCTTGGGGTGTGAACTCATCGCTCAGCAGACGTCCAGTCACGATGACGGCGTCTCCCTTCTGGAGTGTGGCAGCGACATTCTCGCCCAGGTTGCCCCAGCAGACCGTCTCGATAAAGAGAGTGCCGTTTTCTTTCCACGACTGGCTGGCGGAATCGAAGTAGCGGTGGTTGGAAGCGAGACGGAAGGAGGCAACTGGGCGTTCCGCAGCGTGACGCAGCTGCGGGGCGCTAGCGAGGTTTCCCATGAGGGTGATGGTGTTCGACATTGATGGGCCTTTCCCGTGAGTTGTGACGTGGCGTGGCACACACTACGGTCTGCATGCCACGGCTTAACTGTCCCATGCGGGGCGACTAGGAAAACTTGGGGAGATGGCCGAGTTCTGTGCTTCTCCACAGTGGCACTACACTGTGGATGATGCCTCCATAGCTCAGTGGACAGAGCAGTCGGCTTCTACCCGATTGGTCGAGGGTTCGAATCCTTCTGGGGGCACATATGGGAAGCCCCTGGTAGATAAGGTAAAATGCCTCTCTGCCAGGGGATTTTCCTCATTTTTCCCACGCTTCGTCGAAGGGATGAGACATTGCCAAGGAAACTATCGATAAGAAGATGGGCAGCGAACCACAAGACTGCTGCGATCATCCTCACTATCTATGCGATTATTTTCCTATCGCTGGATTTTGGCATAAAAGTCGGCACAGAAGTCGACAAACGTCGTGCCGCTGACACTGTGTATTCAGCAATTGTGGAGTGGCGCGAGAATCGTCTTGACGATCGGTACCAACCTGTCCTCATGGAGAAGACGCTCTGGAACGAACTAACCGACATCGAAACTAAGGAGCATCGTGCTCCTATCGTCATCTTCGACACACGCGTTTACGACTACTCGACGACTTCAGTCACATCTCCTGCTTCCACGAACAAGAGTGCCTTGGTCGTCGGAATCGTCCGTATGACCAACAGTGAAAACCATGCGTACATCGCTACCGTTTCTGGACGTGGGAAACAATGGAGATTGTCCACTATCACCTTTGGAGGCCAGATCTTTTAACTCACATATCTCTAGGAATAAATTCTCCGCGCTAAAGCATTTTAGGTGTAGCCTCCTTCTATTCGTTGGGTCCTCGTCGAATCGTCGATAAGAACCTTTCTCACCCAGTCCGTGAAAGAAGGGCCATGATGCCCAATTCCCGTCAGAACCTGCCAAAGACATCCGAGTCCATATCGCCTCTCACTGTTACTGCTTGCGCCCATCACGGTGCCGGTGACCCCAACCATGTGAAAGAGGATGGTTTGTCGACACATGGTTTCCAGGCGGATGGGCCAATTATTGATGTACATGCTCACATCTACCCCGAGCGCTATCTCGATTTCCTCGAACGGTCAGGAATTGATCCTGCTAGTACCGCTATCGCTCGGGACATGAATGCGAGCGACGAGGAACGCGACATTCAGGCCCGGCTCCGGCAGATGGATGAGGCAAACGTCGCCTACCAGGTGGTTTCACTCACTCCGCAGTCTCCGCTGATCGAAGACCGGAGTACAGCTGTTCAAGCAGCTAGACTGGCGAACAACATTTATGCGGAGGTGCTACAACGTCACCCACACCGTTTCAAGGCGTATGCGGCTGTCCCCTTCTTCCATCCGCAGGAAGCTGTAGAGGAGCTTACGCGAAGTATCGATGAGCTAGGTTTTTCCGGCGTTGCGATTAACGCTCTTCCCGCGGAGAATCGAGCACTCATCGACCCGGAGTTCATCCCATTTTTCGAAGAACTCAATAGACGGAAAACTGTGTGCTACATCCACCCGTCGGGTAATGCCGCATTCTCCTCCCCACTGCTCAACCATCAGTTAGAGTGGGTCAATGGTGCCCCTACTGAGGATGCAATTGCGGTCCTTCATCTTCTCAAGGGCGACTACATCAACCGCTTCCCAGATATTAAATTCCAGATCGCACATCTTGGTGGAGATCTCCCCTTCCTCGCCCAGCGACTAGAAGATAATTACACGGATTGGGGATCTTTCCGCTCTTCGCCGCGTGAAGCCCTGCGTAGCATTTGGTTCGATGCTGCAAACTTCTTTGGTCCTTCACTAGTGATGGCACGCAACCACGTGTTTGACCCTAATAAGATCCTGGCCGGTTCGGACTATCCCTACTTCCAGAATGACAAACGCGATCTGTACACGCGCGCTATCACCTACATCATTGAATCAGGGTTGTCGAACGAGGACATCAACAACATTTTGGTGCATAACCCGGTCCGTCTGCTGGGTAATATTTTCACTGCGCAACCGGAATAACCTGCTGCAGACAGAATTCTCTCCATGAATAGAGGACTTGGCGGTGGAGCGGCAAGTCCTCAGGGCCGACACGAACTTTTCAACTAGTCTTCACTCCGGCCTCTCCTACAGATTTTGGTAGTTTCTACAATTTTTGTATGGGCTTCTTACGCGTCAGTCCTTCGTCAGCTCCACAACTCGCGCACGACATACCACCCATCCCAGCGACACGATCTCTTGCAGATCGTTCTTTAAACCGACGTTCTTTCCTTGCTGCAGGCACTGCACTCACCGGCAGTCTGCTTTTTGCCGGCGGGGCGACAGCGGCTAGCCAAGCTGCGCCGGTGCGGAGGGCACAGCTTGTTCCGCAACGAGCGGAGGGTTCTTCTCGAGCTACGTCCTGGCCTATCCCTCCCACCGGTAGTTCTCTTGTCGTGACAGATTTAGAAATCGTCACACTAACCCCCACTAGCGTCACATTCTCATGGACTACTCGCACTGGGCTACAGACGTCCGACGACACTGTTCCCCCACTACACGCTGCCGACACAGAGGTACGCCTCGCCCCCGCCCTTCACCGCGGCACACTTCCTAGCATCTACCACGACCCCACTCCTCGCGGTGTTCACCTCATCACCATCAGGGGACTCACTCCGAACACTTGCTACCGCTTTGAATGTCGATCACAGAACATAGTGGCCAGCCCCAGCCTCATTACCACCAACCGAGTAAATGAACCCACTGCCACCGGACAATTTACTACTCTCACCCAACCGCCTGGGGACTACGTCACAACTGTGGCATTCATCAACGATACCCATATCGGAGAGACGCCCCAGGGGCTGATTCTTGGGGTGTACCCACCGCCAATTCAACAACTACCAGGACGGGATCCCTACCCTACTGTCATGCTGCGAGAAACTCTTAGAGAGCTGCGAAACCAGGGAATCCGCCATCTTTTTATCAATGGCGACTGCACTTCCGAAGCGCGACCCGCAGAAGTGGCTGCCTTCCGGGGCCTTCTCAAGGCCTTCGGCACATACCAGAGACACTGGTTCGTTACCCGCGGGAACCATGATCGGCCACATACCCCATCGTCAGATCCCACCGCCCACTATGAAGACTTCCCAGTGCTCGCGGGTACCAAGAACCATCGCGACCCTTGGGGTATGGCATTCGTACCACGTCAAAAAATGTGGGAGACAAGAATAGGTAATCTCCGTGTCATCGGACTCGACAGTACGCGGCTAGATGCGCCCAACGGAGAGATAGGGCTGTCCCAGTTCACGCAGCTTCGCCGGACGCTCGCGAATGATCCCAATATGCCCACCATTGTGATGTGTCACCATCCAGTTACCCGGGAGTCCGCCCTCACTAACGTGGCAGGCCCCTCCTTCATCCTCAACAAAAAGGATCGGGACACTCTCCAAAATATATTGGCGACCACTCCGGGAGCTTTCCTCATGGTGTCGGGTCATACGCATCGCGCTAAACGCGTAGCCCCAGACCAGGCACAGAATGTGGACTTCCTAGAAACTGCATCCACGAAAGACTACCCGTGCGGCTATACCCTTGTGCACCTCTACACCGGCGGGTACACGGTTAACTTCCATCGGACATCATCACCCGGTGCCCTCGAGTGGGCTTCCCGGTCCAGGTGGTCTGTCAATGGACTAAGCGCAACAGTACTTCTAGGGTCAACCGCAGATAGAAACTACACACGCCAGTGTGACCTTTCCCGGCTTGCACACTAGCGAAGTGCACATCTTTCTCTAAAAGTGCTTAGCTAAGCACTCTCGTCAACATCAGACAGGGCGTTAGATCCCAGGCTTAGAATACGGTAAACACCTGGTCGCGAGAGACCGGTGGCTTCGCAGATTTCTGAGATGCGCACACCCGTGCTATGCGCCGATTGGACCAAGCGATAACGCTCGTTCTGCAGCTTATCTAACTGCTTTTCTACTTTCCGCAGCCGAGTTGATTGTTCTTGTAACTGACCAAGCATTTCCCACTTGTTTAACATATAGCTCTTCCTATCGATCTATTGTGGACGAGCGGAGCGCACTCAGCGACCATGTATACCACGGCGCATGGGGTCAAAAATTTCTCAGTACGCCTCAATACTAGCGATTTATACAACTCTTGGCGATATACATCCCAAATCAGCAGGCAGTGCGCTCTTTGTCAGAATCAGAGATTACCTAACATTTTGGCTCTACCAGAACATAGTACCAGCGAACTCTACAAGCAGTTCGAGCTATCCTGTCTTCATCATGTGAACACCTGTGATTAGCTCGCCACGCTGGGAATCACGCACTTCTGTAATACCGACATCATTGCGCGCTGCTCAGCTAGCGTCACCCATAAACTGTACAAACGTTTTACTTCGACCTGACGAGCCACATATTCACATCGATAAACCTTATTCGGCGGTAGCCACGTCGCAGTGTCGCCTGTCCCCTTTTGACTATTCACCCAGCCAGAAACTGCTAGCAAATTACGTGGATCATTCGCAAAGGCACGCCGCTTATCCATTGACCAGGCTTGAGCACCCTTCACCCAAGAATCCGCCAATGCGACGACGTGATCAATTTGCACCAACGCACTTGTGCCCTGCCCACGCTGAAAATAAACAACATCTCCGGTATACGGATCCAAAAGTGTGCCACTTTCCACCACACATCCCCCAGTTCCCGGGCGTACTGTCACATTCACCAAATCACGCTGCAGTATATCTTCACGGGTACGGCAACCGTTGTGTCCCAGTGGAACACTCGTATTATCGTCCCAGCTCCTCCCGTAAAGAGCTCGTCTATAGCCGGTCTTTGGAGCGCGACCCTTCACCACTAGCTCTCGCGCATGCTCCAGAGCATCCTTGTAGCTGGTCAACCCGAAATCCTGCAACACCCTAAACTTCAGCGCCGGGATTACCCCCGCAACCCCAGATGTAGCAGACGACGTGGAAGGACTCGGCGACGAGTATAAACGTTGCGAAGAGTATGACGTCGACGAAGGGTATGTACTCTGCGAAGAGCCTACTGCTGTCTCGCAGCCCACCGTCATCCCCAGGATAAGGGCGACACCTACTATGCCCGCACCTTTTACTACAGAGAACGTGCTGCCACGGAACATCCCCACAGCACGAGGGCGGAGTGAGATATCAGGCACACTTATAGCCTAGACTTAATCCCATGGCACTTCCGCAACCTTCTTCACAGACTTACTCCGTTGTCACCGGCGCAAGCCAGGGCATTGGTCGATCACTTGCCCGGCACCTCGCTAAACGTGGACATAACGTGATTTTGGTAGCCCGCCGCGCCGATGTACTCGATAAACTCGCAACCGAGATCACCTCCACCTACGGTGTTGAGGTACTTTGCCGGCCCTGCGATCTTTCCGATCCCGAAGCGCGCGCAGCACTTATCAATGAGCTCCGTTCCACAGAGGTGACCATTCTCTGCAACGATGCTGGCACCGCTACTTTCGGCAGCGTCGTTAAACTTCCGGAAGAGAAAGAGCACCTCCAATTTCAGCTCAACGCCAACGCGGTTCACGAACTTACCCTAGCGGTACTCCCTCGTATGGTGGCCCGCGGTGAGGGAGCTATTCTTAACGTCGGCTCCGCGGCAGGGAACATGCCCATTGCATATAACGCCACCTATGCTGGAACAAAAGCTTTCGTGAACACGTTCTCAGAATCTCTCCGCTACGAGTTGGCAGACTATGGCATTAATGTCACGCTGCTGGCGCCTGGACCGGTGCGCCCCGCGGATAAGCCGAAGGAAGAGGAGACTTTCCTCGACCGGATGATCCCCTCCTTCATGTGGGCAAACTCTGACCAAGTTGCGGAACAGTCGCTGGCGGCTCTGGCTGCCAACAAGCGTCGTATTGTGCCCGGTGTTTTGGGCAAGGTTCTCAACGCGGTGGGCTACCTGCCCCACGCTATTACGAGCCCGATTAACAAGATCACCTATGGGGCTCTGGCAGGTGACAACAAGTGACAATGATTTCTCCCGACAATCTGCCTGCAAAGCTGGACCGCATCGTGTGGGTTGATTGTGAGATGACGGGCTTAGATCGCACGAGAGATGCTCTCGTGGAGATTTCAGTACTTGTCACTGACGGCAATCTCACGGTGCTCGGCGACGATGAGGGCACGGAGCCAGGTCTCGACATTGTTGTCCACGCATCCGATGAACTTCTGAGCGGCATGGATGAAATTGTTACCGAAATGCATGCCAAATCTGGACTGACGGAGGAAATCCGCCGCAGTACCGTCACTGTTGGCGAAGCGGAGCAGCAGGTACTTGCCTACGTTAAAAAGTTTGTGGATGAGCCCCGCACCGCGCCTCTTGCCGGCAACAGCATTGCTACTGATCGTGCCTTTATTGCGCGTGACATGCCGGATCTTGATGCGTTCCTGCACTATCGCATGATTGATGTGTCGACAATTAAGGAACTGTGCCATCGTTGGTTCCCGCGGATTTACGTCAATCAGCCTCCCAAGGGCATGAATCATCGCGCTATGGCGGATATTAAAGAGTCCATCAAGGAACTGGCCTACTACCGTGCAGTTGCGTTCGTGCCATCACCAGGGCCTAGTGATGCTGAGATCAAAGAAAAACTTGCCGATTTTTCCTAATCGTCATTCTCCGCTACTATTAGCTTGCTGCCACAAGCAGCACTCTTGGTGAGTGTAGTTCAGTTGGTAGAGCACCAGGTTGTGATCCTGGCTGTCGCGAGTTCGAGTCTCGTCACTCACCCCATAAAGACCCCCGTACAAAGGTACGGGGGTCTTTTCGCGCACAGTGATTTTATGTGTTTGTCCTGCCATTTCCTTGATTGATTAATTATACTTATCTAATTTTCCTTACCTTATTGAAAAATCTTTGTTAGGCTGAAATTAAACACAGCATGCCAGGCACGCTCCGCGTGAACCTTATAAAATAGGAAAGGACCCCCATGTCTCTCGAAGATAAGATCAAGAACACCGCACAAGACGTAGCCGGCAAGGCCAAGGAAGGCCTCGGAGAGGCTACTGGCGACGAGCAACTTAAGACCGAAGGTAAGGTTAACCAGGCTACCGCTTCTGCCAAGGACGCCCTCGCTGACGCCAAGGACGCCGCTTCTGAAAAGGCAGGCGAAGTTGCCGACAAGGCCAAGGGCCTTATCGACGGCCTGAAGAAGTAATCTTCTTCTCCCACACTGACGACGAGGGTTGAGACGGAGTGCATACTCCCCCTAACCCTCGTTCTCTTTGTGCGTGCCACCCAGAGTATTACTTATTTACCCTTTCTTACCAGGCAATTTGTTTCTCGGAAAAGAACGTTATAAAATTTTCTCTGTTGCACAGCGCACCCGCGCATCGCAACAGAACATGCACCACTAGCTCAATTGGCAGAGCAACTGACTCTTAATCAGTGGGTTCAGGGTTCGAGTCCCTGGTGGTGTACACAGAGAAGGTCCCGGTTAGCTTAGCTAGCCGGGACCTTTGCCATTCCCTTGAGTAGTCTCTACTGCTTACCTCCTTCCTGTATAGGTACCGACGTTGCCTCATTTTTCGCGGACGTCTCCGCAGCATCTAGCGATAACGTCACATCCCACTGCGGATCAGGTACCACGCCCTTCGCCACCAACACAGGATCTGCAGTTAGCGGCGTGCGCAGTTTCGGATACCGTTTGTCCTTCTTCCCCCACCAGAAGTGGTGAGTCACGTACCCATCGACCGGTGGTGTCGGGGTCTCTGGCTCGAACCCAAGTTCGGCAGGTGTTTCCGGAACCATATCCGTCAGGAAGTACTTGTCTTTGTCATCAAAGTGCTCATTGACGGTCTTCCGGAACTCACCCAACTCGAAGAAGAGCGCGTTGGTAATCGGATTCCGCTTGTACTTAATGATCTTGTACAGCCAGTAGATGAACACGCCCACGTTGAAGATAAGCGCCGCCCACGCACACACAAGGTTCGCGTTGGGATCCATGGTGGCATATTGGGACATCTTGCTTGGCGGTGCTGACAAGCTGGGTACCCAATTGTAGAAGGCAATCCAGAACATGAGGGTGAAGCAGCGGAACCAAATCCACTGCCCCTTGGCCCAAGTGAACGCAGGAATGGTGCAGGCAAGCAGCAGTGCTAGCGTGCAATACCAGGTGTAGTCTGCCAGCGAGTTATAGAGGTAGGCATGGTTCCACAAGTCGTAGGCGATAATCCACGGCCACACTTGGTCAATCCAAATAATGCCACGTACTTTCTGCTTTTTGTTGCTCGTGATCATGATCTTGCCCAGACCTGTCACGGTAATGCAGTTCAATAGCCCAGCAACCGCTGTAATGAGGTTCCACGAACCGCCGATGGTCCGGAAGCCAGTCTCTGGGTCAATACCCACATGCCGCGCTGCAAAGTTGTGTGCCAGCGCCTGATACCAGGCGTCTGAGCCCACTGCAGCGCTAATACCTCGCGACTCGGGCAGACCGTTCAACATATCGGCACCGTGGGTGGCGTTGATATTGGCGAGACAGTGCCAGTTTGCCGCACATGCATAGTACGCATCCCTATTGACGTAGATAAGAACGTCGCGGACGTTAGCCTCCATAATGTTAAGCACGAGGCACGCCCACAGAATGACGCCAATCCAGATCACGTTGCGGTGCGCTGACTCCGGATGACGTTTGGCGTATACAAGAATCGCTCCCGTAAGAGTAGCCGTAAGCACCATGAGCGTGTACTTAGCAAAGGGGAACCATCCCAGAATGGGGATACCTTGTTTGATAGCGAAAGGCATCATGATGATGCCAATACCGGTCCAAAGAACAAAAATGGTCCAGTTCCAACGCCGATTAATCTCCGCAATGAGAATCTGCGCCGCGAAGACCACAATCCAGATGATGTAGACGCGGAGAGGGCCCACTTCCCAGAAGAAGAGTGAATCCACAGTCCGACCTCCTGCCATTGTGATGACGGTTTGAAGGGATGATCGGCCGCGTAAGAGGAGCCCTGGGAGCACTGCGAGGAAGGCAGCTCTCGTGGGTCGCTACCGCTCAAATTACAACTAATAAACTTCTGAGAAATAGAAAATGAACATGATCTAAATCACTGTTCAATTCGACGTAAATACCATCTCAGGACGTTACATTAAATCCCGGGTATCGACGCAAATCTCCAGGTGAAAAGGGCAACAATAACCTGGCGTGAGGATACTTAGGATTTTTTCACATATTGTCTCCACTTCTCTAGAAAGGAGTAGGCATGTGCGCCTCATCTCATAAGTGGAAGGCACTCAGCATAGGCGCCAGCGGGGCGGCCGCCGGCATCGCCTCCTTCATGACGGTGTTCAGCCAATTGACGGGCAAAGCCACCAAAGCTGAAAATACCTGGACCTATCCTGGTGACGACCTTATCGACCGCAACTACACCAACGGCCGATCTTCCACCTACGCCATCGACATCGACGCCCCCGCCTACGCGGTCTACCGCATCCTCAAACAAATCGGCGCCGACAAAGGCGGATCCTACAGCTCTGAATTCCTCGAATGAGCCTTCGCCCGACTCCCCTTCTTCAACTCCTACGAGATTCAAGAAGAATGGCAGCAGCCCGACTCCCTCATGCCCGATGACGTCGCGACCTTTGACTTTCACGGCATGACCATGGAATGGACAGACGTTGTCCCCGGCAAGTACCTCATCGAATGGGTCGACACCAAACATCCGCCCGCCGCTCCCGGTAGCTACGCCTTCCGCTACCCGGGTATGAAGCACTACGCCGCCGCCTGGTGCTTCTACCTTGTACCCCTGAAAAACGGGAAGACTAGACTTCTCAACCACTGGCGCGTCGCCTACGAGCCCGACAACCTATGGACCTGGTTCATCAACTGGATGCAGATCGATTTTGTCGGTGGCTGCATGGCCCATCTACAAAACCTCTACATCAAACGCACCGTTGAATTCCGCAAAAAGCAACAATTCACCGGTCGCTTAATGCGCGGAATGCTAGGAGGCCGGTTCTTCCACTCCGACACGCCCGCCGGCCGCTGGGACAACACCCCCTTCTTCGAAGAAACGTACACCCAATGGTTCCGCTATGGGCGCCAGCGACCCGCCGTCACCGACTTCCGTGAACCCGTCACCGACAACCCCAATTGGCCACCCACCGATGCCGACAGCCCCTGGGCAACCACCGTCGACTCTAACTATTACGTCGGTTGGAAAGAACCCGTCTTCTCCTGGGAAGAACAAATGCGCCAGAAGAAAGAAAAAACCTACCTACCGAATTGGGGTAAAGAACAATGAGCTACCACGTCGACTACCCCACCCTCTTCTTCTTTGAGCGCGGCGAATGGTGGGACTACGTCATGCTACTCGTGGTGATTGCCGCTCTCGCGGTAGCCGCCTACCTCGCACAACGCTACAAATGGGTAGCCATTGCCGTGTTCATCGTCATCCCGATTCTCCTCACCATCTTCTGGTGGCCACACTCCACCGAAGGAACCAACTCAGCCGGGTGGTTCCCCATCGTCAAGCAGTATTCAGCGCTCCTGGGAAGCCTCTCCCTAGTGGCGTTGCAGTACTTCCCCAAACTCCGACATAAATACTGGTATCTCTGCATTCCGCCAATTATCTTGACGATTAACATTCTGGAAGCTGTGGTCCGAGACTTCCAGTGCTACAGCATCTACGGAATCGACCCCGCCCAAGGAATGGTGACACTCGGCGGCCCCTGGAACATCATGAACGGCATTGCCGGAATTCTCAATTTCCTCATGATCTCCGGCTGGGTCGGAATATTCGTCTCCAAGAACAAAGAGAAGGCCATCATCTGGGGCGATCTGACAATCTGGTGGATTATTGCCTACGACTTCTGGAACTTCGCCTACGTCTACAACTGCCTGGCAGACCGCGCCTGGTACTCCGGACTCGCTCTACTGCTGTCCTGCACCATCCCAGTCATCTTCAAGTTCGCACGCGGCTCCTGGATCCAATACCGGGCCTACACACTCACTTTCTGGTCGGCCGTCGTCCTCACCTTCCCGGCCTTCATGCATACGTCGATGTTCGCGCATCGCTCCTCCCATAACGAGACCGCGCTATTCCTCGTCTCACTCGTGGCATTGCTCGTCAACATCGCGGTAGCTGTATACCACGTATACCGGATCGCGAAGTTCCGTCGTAACCCCTTCACCCAGGAGGTCTACCCCGACACCCCAGACAACACCGCCATCATCGCCACAAACGCAAGCGATGAAGACAAGGAGCTTATCGCTGCCCGTGCCGGACGCACACCCGCTGAATTAGGCTACGACCTGCCATGGGACGACGCTGCCCGCCATGCCAAAACCCGCAACCTCCAACCCCCATCTCTACAAGGAGCACCGCCCAGCACACCCTCATAAGCCACGCGTCTCCACATAGTGAGGCACGCCCTCACACAGCCTAACAACCACCCACTCCCGAACGTACCCAGGTACGTTCGGGAGTTTTTTCTTATTACACCCCGTCAGTAGACTGACATCTGTCACGTTCCTACTTGGTGTCACACTGTGAACGATGAGGTCATCACCCGTCACGAAGGGCGTTTCGCCCATAGTAAGCAAGCGCCCTCACCCAGCGTCCCCAGTAGGTACAACACTGCTTCCTTCGGTACTGTTACAAATGAAGCGAAGCTCACCATAATTACAGTGAGTGACCCCACCGGCCAGCCGCGTCAGACGACACAAAAGACGCAGCCGGGCCGTGCGAGTACACCCCAATCACCAACTACTCGCACATTATTTTTTGCTTTCGGAGGTTCCATATGCGTCGTCCTGCTCGACGTAGCTCGGCTCTCGCAGCCCTCGCCGCAGCAACTGCTCTGGTAGTCGGCCTATCCGGCTGCCAAGACACGCAGCAAGCTAGCAGCCTGCCGTCTATTAAGGCATCTGTGGGAGAAGCCGCCACCAACGTCAACGTCATCTCCCCCGTCCTTGTTCAAGCCACCAGCGGCACCCTCGGATCCGTCAAACTCATTAATGACGAAACCGGCAAAACCGTGAAGGGCACTAAAGACGGAAACCAGTGGTCGAGCACCGAACCACTTGGATACGACCAGACCTACACCATCAAGTCCTTCGCCACGAAGGACGGCAAACGCTTCAACTTCCAGCGCAGCTTCCGCACCGTCAAACCCGACAACCTCACCATGCCGTGGGCCTACCCCCTTGACGGAGCGGTCGTTGGCATCGCCCAGCCCGTCGCCATCAAATTCGATGAACCCATCGGAGACCGTCAAGCAGCCCAAGACTGCATCCACATCAAGACCACTCCAGCCGTGGAGGGTGCCTTCTTCTGGGTGAGCAACACCGAGGTACGCTGGCGCGGGGAGCACTTCTGGAAGCCCGGAACCACAATCAATGTCCACGTCAAGTGCTATGGTCACGACCTCGGTAAAGGGCTCTACGGTCAAAAAGACGTCCGCTCCACCTTCACCATCGGGGACCGCGTGGAAGGCTTCGCCGACGACCACACCCACCAGCTTGTCATCAAGAAGAACGGCAAGCTCATCAAGACCATCCCGATCTCCATGGGAACCGACCTTCACCCCACCCCGAACGGCATCTACTATATCGGCGACAAGCACGAATCCATGGTGATGGACTCCTCCACCTACGGCGTGCCGATCAATTCCCCAGAGGGGTACAAGACCCAAGTCTCCTGGGCTACCCGCATGTCCTACAGCGGCATCTTCATCCACGCTGCCCCCTGGTCTGTGTGGGCACAAGGCTCCAGTAACACCAGCCATGGCTGTCTCAACGTCTCCGTCTCCAACGGGGAATGGGTATACAGGAACCTCAAAGCTGGCGACCCTGTAACCGTTAAAAACTCTAAGGGCCCCACTCTACAAGGAAACGAAGGCCTTGGAGACTGGAACATCCCCTGGTCCGAATGGAAAGCCGGTAACGCAAAAACCGACTAACCGGGTTAAGGGTCAAAAAGTGTGTCCGGAATCGCGGATTTTCACGGATTGACCTG